>DATIQS010000353.1:0-7889 GCA_035470605.1 Fibrobacteraceae bacterium | reverse complement strand
TGTTGCATTTGAGAGGACAAGCGCTGGACTTGTGGTTCTAGGTCACGAACCCCTTTCGATAAGGAGTCTAATTTCGGATGAACAACGGATTCGGCTGATTGGAATTGTTCAAGTGCAGTTTCGATTTGGGCCTTGATCCGCGTTAGAGAGTCTTTCCAGGCAGTGCATTGAATGGGAACATAAGATGCAGTCTGCCGTATGGAATGTTCCATACGGTGGAGCTGTTGCTGGTTTTCTGGAAGACCAAGTGTGGAATCCCAAGTGTCAAGAGTAGTATTCACCAGATTAGATGTGGATTGCAGTAAATCCCTAGCCATGATAAAAAGACGCGTGGAGGCAGGATCGTAGGTTCCAGCCAAAGTGTCACCTTGTTCAAGAACTTCTGGATCGGAGCCGAGACGGACAGTAACAACGTTTTGCCCCAAAAGCCCAGCGCTAATGATGCGAAATTTGGAATCCCGTGGCAGACGAATGGAGGCTTCAATCCGCAAGCGTGCGAGAACCCCCTTGGGGCTCAAATCCGCATGAGCAACGTACCCTTTAGAAAGACCAAGAATTTGAACAACGCTACCCGGCTCCAAAGACCCAATTTCGGGAAACAGCACATAATAATCATGATAAGGCCGAAGGGGGCTTTTGGGATGGAAGGCCAGCCAGGCCCCCACGATTAGTGCCATAAAAACCAGGAGGCCAACAGCAAAGCGTGCATTTCCAGCACTAAATTCACTATCCACGGACAACTTACTCATAAAAACCAGAAATTTGGCGATACCAAAATATATTGTCGTCCCTGTCACCTCGTTTCATTTTTTCTTCGATCGCTTTTTTTACAGCCTCATCAAATTCTTTGGCCGGGTCGATACCAGAGAGTTTGACGAGTGTGTTCATAGCGATGACTTCAGAAACGACGGTGATGTTCTTCCCTGGGGACACGGGGATGAGTACCCGGGGAACCTTAACCCCCATGAGATCCTCATATTGTGCATCTAGGCCTGTTCGATCGTAGGATTCTTGGTCGCTGTAAGGCCGAAGCTCGACTACGATTTCCACTTTTTTTACCTTGCGTACTGCATGGATGCCAAACATCGAACGGATATCGATAAAGCCGATGCCACGAATTTCCATGTGGTGATTCACCAGGGAATCACAGTACCCCACAATGCTGTTATCCTGTCGGACAAGACGGACCGAGTCGTCCGCTACGAGTCGGTGTCCCCGTTCCACTAGATCTAGCACACATTCGCTTTTGCCTACATTCGATGCGCCGATATAAAGCATTCCCACACCATACACATCCACGAGGCTCGCATGTACGATCACAAATGGAGAAAACCAGCTTTCCAGTTCATGGCTTACGCCGCGGACAAAATCCACCGTGTTTTTCCGAGTCACCATCAAAGGGATGTTTTGCCGGGTACACATATCGAGCATTTCTGGATGGGGTAACAAACCATGGCAGAGCACCCATAAAGGGCATTCAAAATTTGCCAATTTGTGGAAGACTTCTTTTCTGCGCTCTGGACCGATGGACTCCAAATAACTCCATTCCGTGGTTCCCACCATTTGAATGCTTTGGCGGGCAAAGACATCGGTGAACCCGGCAAAAGCAAGGCCCGGACGATGAATGTCTGGTTCACTAATCGCGGTATGTAATGTGGATTCTGGGGTTTTGAGGTCCAGCTCAAATTGAGTGCCGAAGTGCGTATAAAAATCACGCACCGGAAAAACCTTCCGGCGCTGAATGATAACGTCTTTTAATGAACCTCCAACCAATCAATCCACCACGGAAGCGGTCGGTTGTGCTTTATGGGATTTGAGCTTTTCGTTTTCCTTCTTCAATTGGCGTTCCACGCGTTCAATCGCAGAGTCGAGCGCTTTGCCCATGTTTTCCTCTTCGCCCACCGCGGCAACGGTATGATGGAGGATCCCCACGATAAACTCGGCACGACGGGTGTTTTTGCGTTCAGCATCGAGGATGACGGTGACATCGGTAATTGCTGGATAGAACTTCTGTAGACGTTCGGCTTCTTCCTGCACTTTGCCTTGCAAAGACTCGGAAGCATTGAAATGTCTTGCGGTCACCTTGATATTCATAAAACCTCCAATTTTAGGGAACAGGCAACGTTCCCACTCCTTTATTATACAATCATTTAGCAGGAAAAAATTCCCATTCTGGGCGAAAAACCTACTTTTTCGGACAATGAAAAGCATCCGTTGGATTAAGCAGGTTTTGGTGGACGGTCAGCTGGCCTCCCTGGAAATTATGATCGGTGTACAGAACATTGCTGACCGCTGTTATGTCCGGGTAAACCAAGAGCCTGAATTTTGGTTCACAGCAAAGAGTTCCAGCCGTCTTGAAGTGGTTCGACAGGGTTTAGATCTCCTGCATTCCCAACTGGCGAATCATCAGGTGACCCATACCGACGGACAGCCATTTGACTGGGAAACGACATGACAGAAAAAACGCCGCTTTATTTTTGTATTCATGGGCATTTTTATCAGCCCCCCCGGGAGAATCCATGGACGGGGGCCATCGAGGCCCAACCCAGTGCGACTCCGCATCATGACTGGAACCAACGGATTGCGAAAGAATGCTATGGTCCAAATTCCGCCTCCCGCATTTTGGATGAAAACGGCCGTATCCGTGAAATCGTGAACAATTACGAGCACATGAGCTTCAATATCGGGCCAACCCTGATGTCTTGGATCCGTTTTGAAATGCCTGAAGTTTATACGCGAATTCAAGAGGCAGACCGAACAAGTTTGCAGCGTTTGGGACATGGCAACGCGATTGCTCAGGTTTACAATCATATCATCATGCCCTTGGCCTCTCCACAGGACCGGATTACTCAAATTGAGTGGGGCATCCAGGACTTTGCTCATCATTTTGGCAGGAAACCTGAAGCGATTTGGCTTGCAGAGACCGCAATTAATATGGATACGGTGGTGGATCTCATCCATGCTGGAATTCGTTTCACGATACTTTCCCCGACACAAGCCCAGGCTTTTCGCGCTTTTGGTGAGGAGGAATGGCTGGATTGTGGAAACACCGATATTGATACGACGCGTCCATACCGTATCTATCCGCGAGACCCCCATGGACGCCTTCTGTGCGATGGTCATCTCGATGTTTTCTTTTATAATCCCGGATTGTCTAGTGCAGTAGGGTTTGAACATCTCCTACGAAATGCCGACCTTTTCGGTTCTCGGATTCGAGAGGCTTGGCGCCCCGATCTAAACAGGGCTCAATTGATTTCTGTGGCGACCGATGGTGAATCGTACGGGCATCACGAGCCTTTCGGAGATATGTGTGCGGCTTGGTTGTTTCGACATTATGCATCCGCCCATGAAATGCAGCCTGTAAATTTTGGCTGGTTTTTGGAGCATTTCCCGCCTCAACACGAGGTCCTTTTGAAAAACGTCCACGGCGAAGGATGCGCCTGGTCTTGTGCACATGGCGTTGGACGTTGGTATCGGGATTGCGGTTGCTCTACGGGGGGGGGGCCGGACTGGAACCAAAAATGGCGGACCCCGTTGCGCGAAGCGATGAATAAACTCAAGTCTGCTGCCGACGAACTTTTTGTCAGCGAATTTCCGCGGTTATCTGATCGGGATCCCTGGCAAATTCGGAATGCCTACGTGGACGTGTTGCTGCATCCAGGAGATGCTGGCGTGCGGGATCAGTTCCTGCGTCAATGGCTTTTGCAGCCGGAAGATGAGGGCGATCGCTCCGCCGCCTTGCTCTTACTGGAAATCCAAAAATTCTGCCTGTTTAGTTTTACCAGCTGCGGTTGGTTTTTCAACGATATTGAAGGTTTGGAACCCATCCAGAATTTGCGTTATGCCGAACGAGCGATGGAATTGATGCGGCACTTTCAAATCTGGGGGGACAATCTTGAAACAGAATTTTTAGGAATCCTGGCCCGGGCGACAGGCAATGAGACAAAACGCAATGGTGCAGAAATCTTCGCAGCCCATGTGCGTCAAGGAATCCCCGCCTGGTTACGTCTCATGGGTGAAGCTGCCGTTCGTTTGCATTTGCAACTGAATGCTCCTCAGACCTTTATCTTGGAACAGGCTCGGATTCTCATTTTGAGCCATCGTAAAGCGGAGCATCAGTCTATTTTCCAATTTCGTTTGGAGTTTCCACAAAGTATGGAGACTCATGAAGCCGGGGTTCTCGTGATGAATGATGCTTTGGAACGAACGCATCTTTTTTTGGTAGATGGCTTGGAGGCGGTTTCCCATATGCCATTCCCTGTGGATCCCTCCCGCAGTCCCACTCAAATCGCTCGTGGTATTGCTAAAGTCATGCACTTGCGAGCAAAGGATCTATTTGTCGATTCCCTGGTTCGGATCAATCACCTAGCTGCAGAGAGGAATCTAAAACGCTTTGCCGAAGATCAACGTGATTTTGCTCGGCGGTATTCTATGTCACTGGATTGCCTTGCGGATCACTCGGAATCTCTGCCTGGCGCCATGCGGGAAAGTCTGGCCATGGCTTTAAATGCCGAAGTTTATCGGATGATTTTGCGCGCACTGGAATTGGTGACGGATGATCTGCTTGCTTTGGCCAAAGATCTTCTGGAGGAGGCTCGGCAGCTTGGTATCCGAATTCCGCAGGCCGGGTTGGGAGTGCGGTTCCATCAGCGCATTCGATCCCTTTTGGCCCAGGTGACCGACCAGCAGGATTGGGATGCTGTGAACCAAATTACCGGCCTAATTACCTTGGCTGATTGGATACATTTGGACATTGATAAGACTAGCCTAGAAAATCAGATTTACCCAGCATACCAGCAGTATATGGCGGCTCCGCAGCATGGAGCCCTACTCGCCCCCATGTTTGCCTGGCTTAATTTCCGACTGCCAGATGTTTGAAATGGATAAGGCCTCCAAAATATTACTGGAACCGAAGGCTATTCATTTACGCCTCGTTGATCTTTCGCAAGAAATTGTTGCTTATTTTGGAGACACCGATTTTTTGGTGGTGGGATTGATGAACGGCGTTTTTATCTTTCTGGCGGATTTGGTTCGTCTGTTTCCCTACCCAGTGGAAATCGCTTTTTTGCGGGCTTCTAGCTATGGCCAATCCACAGAATCCGGTGAAATTCGAGTGGATAGCCTTGACCGGTACGAGCTCCAGGGGCGACGAATTTTGTTGGTCGATGATATCCTTGATACAGGAAAGACCTTGTCTTATGTACGGCAATGTCTTCTTGAAAAGGGAGCTTCGATAGTCGACGTTTGTGTGCTTCTGAACAAGCCGAACCGCAGGGTCGTCCCTGTGGAGGCAAAATTTATCGGATTCACTATCGCCAATGAATTTGTGGTGGGGTATGGCCTAGACTACGCAGAGAAGTACCGGAACTTGCCTGGGATTTGGGCGATTAGGCCGTAATATCCATTAGTGAGCCGAGGATTTCGTCTTGGGTTTTGATTACATTCAAATTTGCGGAAAAACTGCTTTTTGCGGTGATGATCTCCTCACCGAATTCTTTAGCCAAATTAGTATTGGAATCCTCTAAATTTCCCGAAGCTGTTTTACGCACAGAAGCCGCCGCAACTCCATTTTCCGTGCTGACAAGGTTAACATCGCTTTGGCGATAGCCTGGAGTGGTCGAATTGGCAACATCGTTGGCAGAGACATCCATGCGGAGCATACTAGCTTGCAAACCCGATACCGAAGTTGAAAGTGCGGAAATCATATTTTCAATATATCCTTCCAAAGCCGCGACGTCCAGAGCGTGATTTTGATCGTTAGCTGTTTCTGTAAATTAAACTTGTTACAGATTAGACGATTTGTTTTTTTGAATGGAGCCCGTATCCCGGCTGTTGTCCTTAGAAATGGGGAGGGGTAAGGTTTTGGAACTGAAGCAGGAAAGCGTCCGTAGACTGGGAACCCAAGAGTGGGAGGCGAAAATTATAGGGCTTATCTGTTTCATGCGTGTTGAAAAAATATTTCTACATGAAAGGTACATTCCATTAGAAAGGGAATGGGAAATTTCTCGTTAAATTTTTATTTACATCGGAAAAAACCCGGAGGGAATACTCCGGGTTTTACGAAGGAGAGAGGAGAAAAATCAAGCTGCTGTTTCTAAAGCCATGTTGGCTTTGAGTTCACGGAGTCTGGCTAACGCATTTTCCTTAATTTGCCGCACTCGTTCTTTCGAAAGGCCCATTTGTCGACCAATTTCTAAAAGATTCAGTTCATAATCGCCTTTAAATCCATAGTAGAGCTGAAGGACTTCGCGTTCCTGTTCCCCAAGTTGATTAAACAGTTTTCGCAATTCCTTTCGCTCTGAAGACTTTTCGGAACGGGCGTCTGTATTTTCGTGATTGCTCGGAATTACTTCCAATAGAGTGCTGTCGCCGTCTTCGCCAACAGGAGCGTCTAGCGATACGGTCCGGACTCCCATTTGCAAAATTTTTTCAATCTGTTCCGCATTGTAGCGTGTAACGCCTTCCAATGAATCTGTATCCACCACGTAGGTGCCACCGACAACTTGTTTCATGCGGCTAGGAGTACGGTTCAATTTGCGTAAAACGAGTTCTTTCTCGGCGCTAATACGAACCATGCGTGCTTTTTCCGAGATAGCCCGTGTGATCGATTGACGAATCCACCAAACGGCGTAACTGATGAATTTGATCTTTTGATCGGCATCAAAACGGCGAGCGGCCTCCATGAGTCCCAGATTGCCTTCGTTGATCAGTTCACCAATGGAAAGTCCTTGCCCTTTATACATATTGGCAATATTGACCACAAATCGCAGGTTAGCTCGTACCAGACGGTCCATAGCGCCACGATGTCCTTCGGAAGCCTTACGAATCAAGGCTCGTTCTTCGGCGAGGGATAATAGGGGATAGCGCGCAACTTCGTTGAGGTACTGGAAATAGATTGCGCGCTCATTCCATTCTTGGCTTGTTTTGGCAATCATGTGTTTTTCCTTTTGCAACGGTTGAATGACCATAAGATAACCCTATTTGTTGGAGCTAGTGTCAGCAAATGGTGACCAATTGGCAAAAGAAATGATGGGAGTGTGTGAAAATCTGGTTGAATGGAGAAGCGTTCTGTCATGTTCTGTCACAGGATTGTCATTATTTCTGAGGTATACTGTCCAAGGACATAAAAATAAAGGCTCTCGTTGTGAACGCAAGCCTATTGAACCTAAATCCAAATTCCACATGGCCGCGATCAATGCCGTCAGGAACACGCTTGCCCCCATGATGGGCTCAATACATTAATACAGAGCTATAAATCTATGGAACCAAGACTCTTGGAGGGCGCACGAATCGAGCGTAAGGAAGCTCCTTATTGCAACATAGCCTCTTGACAAAACGATAGTATTCAGTTGACCGGATTGATTGACTGTCCAAGTCCTGTGGACCGCCCCTCCCCATAGGGGATAGCACCCGGCTAACGGGCTAAGCCCAAAGCCATTGTTCGATCGGGCTCTCCTTTGGTGAGTCCAAAATACCATCCCTGGTTGTTTTGTGATGGTTCACATTCCCAAGGCAGGCAGGCGTTGCGGAACGCTGTAACCGTGTTTGACTCCGGTCAGTTGGACGATATCTCCGTTCTGATATGCCAGTTCCGCTTTAGCGGCGCCTCTAAAAATTCATTTTCTATAGAATCGGTACAGCGCATCGCACTCGTTCGTCACTCAAAATGACAAATAACGGCCATTTGATGGGCCCGTTCAAGCTTCGCTTGCCGGGCCATATCCATTGTGAGGAATGAGCCTTTTTCGTTCCTGCTCTTGCTGGTCTCGCTTGATTTTATGGCTGCAAATCAATTTTTAGAGGTATCCGTTGGAAAAAAGAGGAAATGGGCACTCATTTACGGAGAAGGAGTAACCATTTTTCCCTGGACTCCTGTTTGAGGAGTATAC
>DATIQS010000352.1:0-8030 GCA_035470605.1 Fibrobacteraceae bacterium | reverse complement strand
CGTCCAAGTGTGTCTCCGATTCTTCGTGCCTTTCTGCCTCAAGGCCCCGGACAATCAAAACTATATCCCTCTTGATCGGTACGTTCATGCTTTACATGATTACGGACTGATATACTCGTGTTCGTCTGCGGGGTATTGGTTTTGAATGTCAAAAGGTGTTGCGAAAGAAATACTGGGGTATGCTCTTCTGGTCGACCGGGTATTTCGTCAGCACGGTTGGCTAATGATGATTAGGTTGCCTAATTTAACAATTAGTAGTAGACCCCTGTAGGGGTCAAACAAGCCACCACTCTTAGGGGTGGCTTTGACTTTTATAGGCGCTCAATATTTATCTGAGCGCAATTACCCCGTCCTGGGCCAGTTTCTCACGCAACTTGTCGTGCGCCTTGTTCACCTCTTCGTCGGTGAGGGTGCGGTCGGCAGCCTGGTAGGTGAACTGGTAGAGGAAGTTCTTGCGGCCTGCGGCGAGCTTGTCTCCGGTGTAGACGCTCTTGAGTTGCACGTCCACCAGGTTCTTGGCGTGGATGGCGTCGATGCGCTCCATCACCTCGCGGTGGGTCATGCGTTCGTCGATTTCGATGGAAACGTCACGCGTGGTGGGCACCTGGCGGCTGAACACCTGGAAAGTGGGGTATTTGTCCGCGCAATCGAGCACCTTCTGCAAGTCGAGTTCGAAGGCTTCGACGGGCATGCTGATGTCGAATTTTTGCGCCACGGCGGGGTGGATCTCGCCGCAATGTCCGAGCACCACGTCCTTGCACACAACTTCGGCCTGGCGGTGCGGATGTAGCCAGACTTGCGGAGTCGCGGGCAGTCGCAACTCGATGCGCAGGCGCAGGAGCGACGCGAGGGATTCCAGCACGCCTTTGATGTCGGGGAATGCCACCGGAGAGTTTTGTGTGCTGAGCGGATAGGGCTGTTGCTGGCCCGCCAAAACGACGCCCAACAAGGGAACCTCGTCCACTCCCGGATCGCGGTCGGTGCGGTGTTCTGGAAAGGGAAACAGGCCCTTGCCGACTTCGAATAAACGAACGGAGGTGGCGCGCGCCTTGGCGTTGTCGGCCACGGCCTTGAGCAAGGTGGGGATCTGCGATACAGGCAACACGCCGAGCTCGTCGCTCAATGGGTTGAGAAGCGCGGCGGGGCGGGTGCGTCGGTCAGCGGGATTCTCGTCGCCAAACACGGCGCGGACGGCGGCCTTGGAACTGAAGCGGAGGGACAGGCATTCGTGCAGGCCCATGGCCGCGAGACTGTGGCGGATCTTGCGCGACATCTGTTCCAGGGGTGCGAGCTCATTTTTTTCGACCTGAAAACGCGGCAGGGTGTAAGGGATGTTGTCAAAGCCCACCAGACGGGCGATTTCCTCGATGAGGTCCACTTCGCGCTCCAGGTCGGGGCGGAAACTGGGAACAATGAAGGTCAATTCGTCGGAATCGGCCTTGGGTGCGCAGGCGCAGGGCGTGGCTTCCACCAGGCCAATGCCGGTGAGGAATTTGCGCACTTCGTTTGCGGAGGGAGAAATGCCCACCACACGCTGGATGCGCGACAGGCGTAGGCTCACCTGACGTGGAGCCTGTTGATGCTCGGCGCCCGTATATTCCAAGCGGCCCGCAAGCACGCTGCCCTGAGCTAAGTCGGCGATGAGGGCGCTGGCGTAGTCGCTCACTTCAGCTTGCATGAAAGGGTCGATGTGGCGCTCGAAACGGTAGCTCGAATCGGAGGACAGGCCCAGGCGTTTGCTCTGCTTGCGCACCACGGTGGGGTTGAACCAGGCGGACTCGAGGAACACGCGCGTAGTCTTGTCGGTGATTTCCGATTCCACGCCACCCATGACGCCCGCCACGCAGGCAGGCTTGTCGCCGTCGCAGATGACCAGGTCGCTCGGTTCGAGCTTGTATTCCTTGTGGTCGATGGCGGTGATGGATTCGCCCGAGCGGCCACGGCGCACCACGACCTTGCCGCCTTGCAGCAGATCCATGTCGAAGCTGTGCAAAGGTTGGCCCACGTCGAAGAGCACGAAATTGGTGACATCCACCACGTTGTTGATGGGGGTGAGCCCTACGGCGGAGAGCAACTGCTGCATCCAAACGGGGCTGGGCGCGACCTTCACGTTCTCGATGACGCGACCCACGTAGCGGGAGCATCCGCAATCGGCATCCACTTGCAACTGGATGCGCGCGGAGGCGGCTTCGGAAGACTCCTTGAGTGGAGCCGGAGCGGTCAGGGGCTTGAGTTCGCGGCTGAAGGCGGCGGCGAGTTCGCGGGCAACGCCACGGTGCGAGAGCGCGTCGGGGCGGTTGGGGGTCACGTTGATTTCCAGGGTCACGTCGTAGAAGCCCAGGTCCACCAGGCGCGCGCCAGCCTCGTAGTGGTCGGGCAGCACGAGGATGCCATTGTGGGAGTTACCCAGGCCGATCTCGTCTTCGGCGCAGATCATGCCGAAGCTTTCCACGCCACGGATCTTGGCCTTCTTGATCTTGAGGGATTCGCCGTTGGGCATGGGGAGCTCGGAGCCGATGGGCGCAAAGCACACCGTCTGGCCCGCAGCCACATTGGGCGCGCCGCAGATCACCTGCAGGTCCTGCTTGCCGTCGAACACCTTGGTGATGGAGAGATGGTCGGACTCGGGATGCTTGGCACATTCCTTGACCTTGGCGACGATTAGTGTCGCATACACTTTACCGGGCTCTTCGCGGCCTTCCACTTCCAGACCCACCGCCGTAAGCTTCGCGGAGATTTCATCCACGCTTTCAGGCAGATCCACATGACGTTGTAACCACTTTAAACTGACTTTCATTGTTAACCTCGAAAAACTTATTGATGCGGCAGAGAATCCAGGTTAGAGGTTAGAGGGTAAAGGTTAGAGATCACGTGTTTCGCCAATTTAAACCAAGCCACCTCTAACTTCTTCCCTTTACCCTTTACCCTGTAACGGAGTTTGCCTGCCTTAAAACTGCTTCAAAAACCTCTGGTCGTTTGCCGTCAAGAGTCCGATTTCAGGGATGGCGTGGCGCGACATGGTCATGCGGTCGAGGCCAAATCCGAAGGCGAAACCGGTGAACTCCTCTGGGTCGATGCCCACGTTCTTGAATACGTTGGGGTCAACGGAGCCGCAACCGCCGATTTCCATCCAGCCTGTACCCTTGCAATGACGGCAGCCTTTGCCGCCGCAGAACACGCAGGAGACGTCGAGCTCTGCGCTGGGTTCGGTGAAGGGGAAGAAGCTGGGGCGGAAGCGGGTCTTGACGTCCGCGCCGAAGACGTGTTTGGCCCACATGGAGAGGAGCCCTTTGAGGTCGGCGAAGGTGATGTCGCGGTCCACCACGAGGCCCTCGACCTGTTGGAACATGGGCGCGTGCGTCGCGTCGGAGTCCACGCGGAAGACGTGGCCGGGGGCGATCATGCGGAAGGGCGGCTTGTGCGTTTCCATGTAATGGATCTGCGTGCCGGAGGTGTGCGTGCGCAGCATGACCTTCTGGTCGAGGTAGAAGGTGTCCTGCATGTCGCGCGAGGGATGGTCGGGCGGCGTGTTGAGCGCCTCGAAGTTGTACCAGTCGGTTTCGATGTCGCGACCGGTCTCCACATGGAAACCCATGCCCTGGAAGAAATCGATGATCTCTTCGCGCAGGTTGTAGAGCGGGTGCAGGCCACCGGCAGGGATGCCGTTGGCGGGCAGGGAAATATCCACCCACCCGGAGTTGAGGGAGCGCTCCATGGCGGCGGCGCGGGCGGATTCCAGCGCGGCGGTGATGGAGGCGTCGACGGAGGCCTTCAGTTCGTTCACCAGTTTGCCGAACGCGGGGCGCTCTTCGGCGGAGAGGCCACCCATCTGCTTGAGCAGGTCAGTGACCAGGCCCTTCTTCCCCAGGTACTTGACGCGCAGGGCGTCCACTGCGGCGGGGTCGGTCAGGTCAACGGTGGCGAGCTCGGCTTCGAACTGCGCCTTCAAAGAATCAATCGCTTGGCTCATGGGCAAAATCCTTGTGGAATGGGATCAATTTTAGAAAAATGGGGACGAGAGAAAGAGATGCGCTCAGATGGAGGATGCTCTCATTGGCCCAAAAAAAAGGTTCACAGGAAAGCACCTGTGAACCCTTTCGACGTCTTTAAAATTTAGGCGATGCCGTTTTGCTTGGCATAATCCTGCATGGCACTGATGAGCGCGTCGATACCGGCTTCGGGCATGGCATTATAGATGGAGGCACGGAAGCCACCCACGATGCGGTGACCACCGAGGGTCTCCAGACCACGGGATTTCGCAAAGGCGAGGAATTCTTTTTCCTTTGCTTCCTTGGCTTCGGCGGGGACCTTCGCGGGATCGAAGACGAATGGAACGTTCATTGTGCTGCGGTCTTCCACCGCTGCTGTGCCTTTGAACATGGGGTTGCGGTCAATTTCCGCATAGAGTTTGGCGGCCTTGCGTTCGTTAATCGCTTGAATCGCTTTCACACCACCCATGGCTTTAAGCCATTTGAAGGTCTCGTTCATTACGTATACGCTAAACACGGGTGGCGTATTGAACATGGAATCTTTCTTAATGTGCGTCGTATAATCGAGCATGGTAGGAATGACCCGGCCTGTTTTACCCAAGAGGTCTTCGCGCACGATGACGAGGCAGACACCCGCAGGGCCTGCATTCTTTTGGGCGCCCGCATACACTAGGCCGAATTTGGACCAGTCGATTGGACGGCTTAAGAAGTCGGAACTCATATCCGCAATCAGGTAAGCCTTTGGATTTACTGGGGTGGGGAAGGTCTTCCACTGGGTGCCGAAGATCGTGTTGTTCGATGTGACATGTAGATAAACGGCATCGGCGGATTGCTTCAGATCCTTCGGAATAAAGGTATAGGTGGCCTCCTTGGAGGAGCCAGCAATATTCACTTTCCCGAAATTTTTCGCTTCTTTAGTGGCTTTGGCTCCCCATTCACCTGTGTCGGTATAATCGGCAATTGCGTCCTGCGGAAGCAAATTCATGGGAACCATGCAGAATTGCAGAGAAGCTCCCCCTTGCAGGAACATGACCTTGAAGTTGGATGGAATGGAGAGTAACTCACGAAGTAGCGCTTCCGTTTCTGCAAACATTTCCACCACAGGTTTGCTGCGATGGGACATGGTCAGAAGGCTGAGACCGGAGCCACGGAATTCAATGGCGGCGGCGGCAGCTGCTTTGAGGGCTGCTTCGGGAAGGACGCTGGGTCCTGGGCTAAAATTATAGACAGTCTTTGTCATATTAATCCTCTTAGAGCGTGGCTTGTACGGTTGTTTGTATTCCCCCGCGGGCGTTGAATACCCCCGTGATGGTCATTTTCTTGGGTTTGCAGGCCTTTGCCAGATCCCGTAACATGCGGTTGACTACGTGTTCGTGGAAAATGCCAAGATTGCGATAGAACAGGATATATTCCTTGAGGCTTTTCAGCTCCATGCATAGTTTGTTTGGCGTATATTGCACAATCAGGGTTGCGAAGTCCGGTAATCCTGTCTTGGGACAGACACAGGTAAATTCTGGAATTTCTATCGTCAGATCGGTATTTGAGCCTGGATATTGGAATTCCCAAGTCTCCACGACAGGGGTGGGCATGGAGGGAATCCACATCTGTAAACCCTCGTAACTTCCCGGAGCTCCGGTAAGATAATGAGGGGAATGCTGGGGGGGGCGTCGGGTGCTCTTTTTCATGGTGTCACCTCCGTGAGAATCTGTTCCAGAGGCTTTGAGCCTTGTGTACCCGTGGATAGGTTTTTGAATTCAAATTCTCCTGGCGCCGCTTTGTCTCCATCAACAAAGATGACACAGCGGGCACCGGCATGGTTCGCGGCTTCCATTTGTTTTCCCACTTTGGCTGGGGCCAATGCATGGGAGCAACTGAATCCCAAGGCGCGAACCTGAGACGCAACGGCAAACAGTTTGGACATCTCACCAGAAAATGTGACCAGAAAGGCATCGATTTCCGGGCCTGTTTGGGGGAGGAGTCCCCTGTCTTGAAGTAAGTCGGCAAGCACGACGTCCCCCATGCCGAAGCCGACACAAGGAACTTTTTGGCCACCTAGACGTTCGGTGAGAGAATCATAGCGCCCGCCACCAGCGACGGCTCGCATCGAGCGCCCTCGATCGAAGACTTCAAAAACGATTCCGGTATAATAGGCTAGTCCACGTACCACTGAAAGGTCGAGTTGGATGCTGGAGGAGGCCCCAGCAGCCTCAAGGATGGCGAATAGGTCGTGGAGTTCCGTCGTAGCCGCTTTTGCGGTTTCCGAAACCACACAGGTTGTCACCTCTTTGGTGGTTTTGCAAGCGATAAAGGCATTCAAACGCTGTACCTGGGCGGGTTGGAGACCCGCCTCTGCCAATAAATGGGTAAACTCTTCTGGGGTCGTTTTGGCGCGACGGTCCAGTACGGGATAGATTGCGTCAGCATTCGGAATTTCTAGCTCGGCGAGGAATGCGGCCAGCAGTTTTCGGCTGGAAACGCCAATCACGAAATCCTTATCTTGGAGCCCGAAATCCCGGAAGAGGGCATAAATTGCTACCAGTAAATCCGCTTCTGCATAGACAGAATCCGAACCAATAATGTCCAGATTCAATTGAAAGAATTCGCGAAGGCGCCCCTTTTGAGCGCGTTCGTATCGGAAGAGGCGAGGAATGGAAAACCATTTCAACGGTTTTCGCAAAGCTCCGCCCTTCTGAATAATCAAGCGAGCCAAGGTGGGAGTCATTTCTGGCCGTAGTGCCACTTCACGGCCACCCTTGTCCACAAAATTGTAAAGCTGCTTGACGATCTCGTCTCCTGATTTTCCCGTATAAAGGTCAAGGTGTTCGAACATTGGCCCCTCATATTCCTCATAGCCGAAGCGGCGGCATGTTCTACGCCAAGTCTCAAAGATGTGGTTTTGGATGCGTTGGTCTCCGGGATAGAAATCACGGGTACCTTTGGGAAGTTGGACCGTTGCCATGGTGGCGAAATTTAGAAATTTTGACTTCAGAGTCTCTTGAGAATGTTGAAGAAATTGGGTATTGTGAATAAGTGAGTTTGCGTCGTTTTGTGATTTCCCTGGTTATCTCCACGTTCCTTTTTGTGGCGGGAGGGTATCGGCTCCTAGGCGGAACTGTCCTGGGATTGCATTTCGATGAGATGGAAAACACTGTTTTGCACGATGACCTGATCCGAATTTATGAGTCTTTGGGGAATCGGCTGCGTTTCATGGCGAAAACCGCAGCTGATTATGGCCGGTGGGAATGTACTTGGGATTATGTGCATCAACCGAATGAAAAATATCGAGAGACAAACCTGAATGTTTGGACGATGCAAAATTTGGGTGTAGAACGTGTCTTATTTTTTGATAAACAACTTCGTCTAGTGCGTGCCTTTGCTGCTCCTTTGCCTGGCCGTGCACCAGATACCTCCAAATATTTTCAGGATTTACTCGAATCCATTCCTTGGTCTCAGGTCCTTCGTAATGACCATCCTTCAATGGATGCCTGGATTCAGTCCAGAGATTCGTTGGTCTGGATGGTGGCCCTTTCGCCGATTACCCGGAATACGCTGGATTCTCTCGTCGGGGGGTATCTGCTACTTGCATCCCGTATGGATCAAATCACCCTGGATAGTCTGCGTATGGAGGTGCGCCAGCCTCTCCAATTGTGGACAGGATGTCCTTTGCCTTCCACCGTAGAGGTATTGGATTCGCTTTCTGGTAGCTTTGGCGCAGCTCGTCTCTTGGGTGATCGGAAGCGTCAAGAAAATTCACATGGCCCCCCATTTTCACGAGGTTATTTGTGCATGGGGTTGGGGAATTCTCCCGCCCTCTTTGTTGTAGATCAACCCCGTTTGATTGAAAGCTCTGGACAGCATAGTTTACGCCTCCTTTTTAATTTGCTTCTACTTTCCGGTGGAATTATTCTCGTCCTGATTCTATTGATGACCCAGAAGTGGGTTCTGCATCCATTGGACAAATTGGAAGGTCATTTTTTGAAGATCGGTGATACCGGTGATTTTTCTTTTCGTGTTCCTGTTCAGGGGCCAAGAGAAATTCGT
>DATIQS010000351.1:0-5548 GCA_035470605.1 Fibrobacteraceae bacterium | reverse complement strand
GGTGGTGTGGCAGGGGAACGCGGAATGTTGACTCCGTGAAATGGGCTCAGGCGCCCCCGCAGGGATGCTCCTCAGTAGTGGATATGAGCAAGCAACCAGTGAGGACCTGGGTGGGCTCATCAAAACAAGGCAAATCATAGAGTCTGTGTTGATGCAAACATTTGGTCTGTTTGAACTACGGAGTCTAGGCTTATGGTTCCAGGTCTACGATTAGTAGTTCCGTGTTGCAACCCACGCGCACGGGAGGGCCCCATTGCCCAAAGCCCGAACTCGTAATCCAGGGAATTCCATCTAGCTCTCCGCGTCCGTTTGCTAAGGGCCAGAAGAGGTGAATCACCAGAGTCCATGGAAAGAATTGTCCTGCATGAGTGTGACCGGAAAGTCCCAAATCAGGAAGCGGAAAACCAACCGGTCGATCCAGTGAATCCAATCCCAGAGGCTCGTGATCCAGCACGATCCAAGGGTGCTGGTGCAGCATCGCGGAATCCACCAACTGAGGCAACGATTTTCGTTGTACGCTTTGATGTGTTGCGAACTGGCGGTCCATTCGTCCCGTCAGACAGAGTTGAGGCAAACAAACGCTTTCGTCTACCAGCAAACGGATTCCCTGCTTCCGCATCCAGGACAATAAATCTGGATCACGAGACAGTCGATAAGCCTCGTGATTTCCGGTGATTCCCCAGACTCCCAATGGGGCATGCAAACGCCGCACCCTCAAATCCAAATTCATACGTTCCATGTCTGGAATCGAAAGATCAGTTAGATCACCCAAAAGGAGAATCATGTCCGGCTTCTGTTGTTTCAGTGAATCCAATAGGCGATCAAATTTAGAGGGTCGGAAAAGCGGGTCAAAATGCACATCGGAAATGACTGCAAGTCGTAGCGGTCTTTCCATGGGTTTCTGAGAATGCACGATTTCGTGGTGAACTTGGAAATGTAACTGGTGAATCCATCCATAGGAAAAGAAGACGGCTGTTGTGGCTATCGTCAGCAGCATCGCAGGTTTGGTCCAATGTTGACGCAATCCAGAATGGACAAGATTCCCCAACTCCAGGATCAGACAGACGATCAGCCAGTTGCCCAGGAAAACGATTCCCCATCCCCCTAGAGCGAATACCGACATTCCTAGCCAACCGCTTTCTACGGGTAAAAGCCGATAACTAACGGAACCTAGGCATAAGAACACATACCCAATCCCAGCCCAGAACCAAGATCGGCGTGGCAGCAAAATTCGCATTCGGATCCATAAGTAACGCAACACAGCGGCTGCAAACAAAAGCGCCAGGATACGAATCAAGAGGAAGGGATGGGGCATCATGTGGTTCCTTGATCTAACGTGGGCCTACCGGCTCATCCCGCAGGCGAACGAAAAGTAGAGAGCCCAACAGAATCAGGGCGATGGCTAAGGTTTTGAGCGGACCACATGGTTCCTGAAACACCAGGATCCCGGCCACAGATGGGACCAGCATTCCTACCGCTGCGGACAACGGGACAACAAACAGCGCTCGACCTTGAGTAAGTCCAACTTGCGTATAAACAAAGCCAAGCCCATAAGCCAGCGTAAATCCCAAAAAGCGCCCCCAAATTTCTGGTTGGGAAAGGATTGTCCTTCCGGCAGGACCAAACCATTCTCCGGCACCTTGCAAGTTTAGTCCACCCAGCGCAACAAAATGGCCTTCTAGGCTTTTCATAAACAGGGCAGAAAGGCCAAAGCCAATCCCTCCGATAACGGATTTGCGCGCCTCGAACATATGCACCAGCAGGCGAACCCCCAGGATTACCATCGCCAGAAGCGTGGCATAAGCCCAGAGAATCGTATTGGATTCCACACCATGCATTTCCTTCCCATGAACGCCGGTAAATACTAAACCTGCCACCACAAAAAAGATTCCCCAACCCGTGCGCGTGTCTAGATGTTCCTTGAGACAGAGCCAGCCGACCAAGGCGGTCAGCACTGGATTCAGAGCCATCAGAGGCTGCACCAAGGAAAGGTTGTATTTTCCTAAGGCCCCAAAATATCCGATCGTGGCCACAGCAGAGACTACAATTCCTATCCACCATAGTGAGTTCCGCGCGGTCATGGCGATCCATTCGAGAGGGCGCTTCGGATGCATGAGATGCGCAATACGAGAAAGGCCTATTTTCTGTAGAATGTTGCCCAAGGCGAGTAATGCGGCAGGGCCTAACGTCCAAAAGAAGAATTCCATGTTTGCCTTATGGGTAGATGGCCTGATAGGTCCAGTAATTGCCCATGACTTTTTTCACATACTCACGGGTCTCCCAATAAGAGATATCCTCCACCGCAAGATCTAAGGACTTTCCTTCATTGGCGTTTTGCCAACGTTTGGCGGGTCCAGGCCCTGCGTTGTAGTTCGCCAGTGCGTACACAGGATCCCCACCATAGTCCAGCAAGAGATCCGCTAAATATCGACTTCCCAGGCGAATAGACATGACTGGATTGTACAGTAGTTCGTCACGAAATCCTCGGATGTGTTCGGCCTTTGCCAGAGTCCTTCCAGTTGAAGGCATGATCTGCATTAAGCCACGCGCTCCTACTGGAGATGTGATATTCGGGACAAAGATGGATTCCTGCCGCATAACCCCGAATAGGAAGTAGGGATCCAATGGAGTCTTGACATACTCCCGGGCCACATCCATCCAATGTTCTGGTAAGGGATAGACGAGCTCAGCTACAGGGCGAGGCATTTCGTAAAACCAATGTCGGTCCGCGATCTCCAAGAGGAGGCGTGCCATACGAAAGGACTCTCCTGTTTCTCCCACCAGTTCCAGCATTCGTCCGGCCTCAAACAAAAAGTCGACACGTCGTCCAAATGCATTGATGGATCGTTGTAACAGAGAACGGGCCTCATCCTCAAAACCGGTGCGGTACAGAAGTTGAATGAGTTGGATGCGTTCATCACAGCCCTTTTCCAAACGTCGGTTCCGTTTCATATGCTTTCGCAACCACACCACACTCTGAGAATCGGACAGGTCCAGAATTTGCATCCATGGAACCTGTGCGGAGTCCAAAAGCCCTGTTTCCTGTAAGCGCATCCGGGCGCGATGCGCATACCAGCTCAAAGGGAAAGCCTGTACGGTAGCCAAATACGCCTGCCGTGCCGCAGAGTCCTGGCGTAACGCCCAATAGCATTCACCCCGAAATAAGAGAGAAGCCGCCTGAGGCCAAGCAAAGGAAGGATCGTGTGCCGGTTCCGCCAGGACTTGTGCTGCCTCCTCGAATAGTCCCTGTTTGTACCAGACCAAGCCCATGCGGAAAGGGGCCCATTGCCGCCGCAGATTTCGTCCGAATTTTTGATCCTTTAGATGTGCGTATTCCAAAAAGGACTCCACATAGGATTCATCCTGTTCCAATTCCAAGGCCTTGACCCACAGATTGTTCGCATTTTCCGAGCTATAAGGGAATTGCTGTTGAAATAGGGAATCTAACTGATCTGCTTCTCGGGTGCGGCGCAATTTACGCGAAATGCGCATCAGGGATTGCAGCCAACCTGGTCGCAATTCTACGGAGTCAAGCAGCCAGCGGTATCGGACAGCGGCACTGTCCAATTTTTTCATTCCTTGAAGAGCCGCAGCCTGGGAGGCCCAAAGCACAGTACGTTTCTCTGCCGGCAAATCTGGACGAGTCAAAAGCGAATCCACTTCCTGTACGCATTTCTGATCTTGTCCTGCGTTACAAAGGTTTAGGACCACTCGCGTACGTTCTAATGTGGATTTTGGATAGCCGATTTTGTTCGCCAGTAGGTTCAATTGTGCTAGAGCCGAATCCCGCCAGTCCCGACTCTCTAAGGCTCGCAGAAAAGACGCTTGGGCAGAGTCAGGAACCTGGAGTTGCAGCCACAGTTGACCCTGTTGTAAATTCAACCAGGCCAGATAAGATGTTCGCGGTTTTGCCCCGATGCGCGCCGACACGGAATCGAGTTTCGCGCTATCTGAAAAGACGCTGTCGCGTAGAATGGATTCGAGAATCAGGCGGTCCGTCTGTTCCCACCAAGGACGATTTTTTACCATTGAGGGCTTGGACATTAGCAAGGCTCGTGCCGTATCCGGCCAGCCTAATTCCAGCGCACAACGAGACGCCCGCATTAGAAGCTGCCCTTCTACCTGGGGGATATCCTTCTGATGAGCCCTGTACAATGCGTACGCGGAATCGTACTGGTTCGCACGGAAAAATAGCGAAGCTTTGGCTAGATTTCGGACGCCCTCCTCTTGCGTACTGTCGGACATCGCGGCCTCCAACAGGGGCTTTCGGATGACCTGCTCTCGGTAATCTTCGTAGCGAAGCATGGACATTTCTCCAAAGTCCATTGCCCCTAAAGGGAAGCTCCCCAGAAGAGCCACCCAAAATCCCCAGCGGAGGAGTCGAAAAGAAAAGTCCATTATGACACAAGATAACTTTTCAACTGTTTCTTTGAGCCATTCCTACATTTGAGCCATGATGGATCTTTCACAAAGCACCCCCTGGCGTGTCGGTGACGAATGGATCGGACGGGATCACACGGAGATCATGGGAATCGTCAACTGTACCCCAGACAGTTTTTTTGATGGAGGGAAACATGCAACCATGGAATTGGCTACTGAGCATGCGGTACGCCTATTGGATGAAGGGGCCCTGATTTTGGATATCGGGGGCGAGTCGACACGACCCGGTTCCCAACCCGTCTCTGCGGAACCAGAAATTTCCAGGGTCATTCCAGTCATTCAAAATTTGGCGGCACTCCAGTCGCAGCGGCACTTTTTCCTGTCGGTGGATACGGTAAAGGCCAAGGTGGCTGTAGAGGCTGTGCGTGCGGGAGCTCAAATCGTCAACGACGTCTCCATGGGGGCGGATCCAGATATGGCGGCTTTAGTCGCTGATTCTTCCTGTAGCCTGGTGCTGAACCACACCCGGGGAAAGCCCAAGGTAATGCAACTCAATCCCTTTTATAATGATGTACTAACAGAAGTAGGGCAAGAACTCCGCCAAGCGGCACAACACTTCCTCGATTGTGGAGTGGCCCAAGAACGCATCTGCCTGGATCCTGGCATCGGATTCGGCAAGAGATTAAAAGACAACTACACACTCATCGCCAAAGCCGACCACTTTCATGCATTAGGATTCCCTCTCCTCTATGGAATGTCGCGAAAAAGTTATATCGGGAACACGGATGGTCTGGAAAAAAGTGATCGGTTAATTCCATCGGTTGTATCGGCTACTCTGGTTGCCCAACAAGGGGTAGGTGTAGTACGAGTACACGACGTCGCTGCAACGCGTGAAGCCTTGATCATGCTTGGCGCAATCACAGGAGAGAAGAACATGTCCCAGGCTAAAGGAATGTGATTTCCTGATCACATCGAGTAGGACGTGGGAATTTCACCCCTAAGCCTCTCACGAAACCGTACTTGACAGTCTCCCATCACACAGCTCTTCGGGACAGATTAAACCGAGTAGCCTTTTGCCCAGTGAACGAACAGGTTCGGATGCGATTTGCATACCCTTTTGATCCATCCACGGAGCTTGGAGGCAAGCCGCCTTGCTACTTCCTGAATG
>DATIQS010000350.1:0-3194 GCA_035470605.1 Fibrobacteraceae bacterium | reverse complement strand
GTAACCTTTTCTCTCAAGGGCGTTATCGGGAAACTCTTCTATTGATTTCTTTGCTTGAAGCTCGGGAGTCATCTCAACAAGGTCTTTTGCACACCTCTTTGCGAAATCCTTTACAGTTAATGCGGTTTCGCGTTCTCGCTCAAACAGGAAACCATGCGGGAGCCATTCAGTATTGCCTTTCTCTGGTTTCGAGTTTTTTGCGGGACCCTGGAAAACGCGATATTGAATCCAGTCTGTTCGTTTTTGAATCCATGTTTTCCTCCATTCTTTCCTTTGAAGAATTGTCTGCGGATACGCGAGAGCTGTTTTGGAATTTGCGCAGAAATATGACCTTTCAAATGACCAGTTCGCTCCAGTGGTCTGAAAATCGGATGCTTTTGGAACATCTGCGAACATCGCAATTCCAACAGCAGGAAGGGCTTACCTTTCTGGAAGAAAATGGGGTTTGTGGCTTCCGGATGTGTCATCCCTGGTTTCCAGGAGACCAGACTGCGCTTGGAATTTTTAACAACCAGGCTTTGCGTATCCGGCTGTTGAAAGTTTTTCAATCTTCTCAACGCGAATGGAAACAGGTGTATTTCCGGCTGACGGACTCCCGGGATTCCGTGCTGATTGAGCATCTTCCCAAGGACACCTTAGTCACCCTGTCTACCTCGACTATGCTGGAAGATTTTCCCGGTTGGTCGATCACGATTTACCAACGAGATCTCCATGAAATTCGAAAGGACTCCCGGAACAAAATGTTTTTGCTTTACAGTCTTGTGGGCTTTTCTCTTCTGGTGATGTTTTTGGGGACCCTATTCGTTGCCAAAGGGATCAGCCAGGAACATCATCTTCTGGCCATGAAATCCAATTTTTTGTCTAGTATCTCTCATGAACTCAAGACTCCGCTAACTTCGATTCGTATGTTTTCCGAGATGATGGCACAAGGCCGCGTACACAAGGCGGAAAAGGTGGTGGAATACTCTGGCCTGATCGGCAAGGAGGCTGAACGTCTGGATAATCTCATCCAGGCGATCCTGAGCTATACCCGGATGGAGCGGGGTCCACTGGTTTTCCATTGGGAGGATTTGGATTTGTCTGCTTGTGTGGTAAAGGTCGCAGAGTCCTTGCGTCCACAAGCCTCCAGACGAGGTTTGGTTTGGGAGGAATCCTTGACGGCAGGATTGCATGTGCAAGGGGATTACACCACCTTGTATAGCCTGGTGCAGAACTTGGTAGACAACGCCATTAAATACACGCCGCCCCCAGGCTCCATCCGGTTGGAATTGAAAGGGACCGATACCGATGTTCTCCTTGTGGTGGCGGACTCTGGAGTGGGAATTCCCCAATCGGAGCAAAAGCATATATTTGATGACTTCTATCGAGTTGGAGATGAGATGACCCGCAGTGCGAAAGGGTCTGGACTTGGCCTTGCCATTGTCCGCCGGGCTGCGGAAGCGCATAGGGCAATCGTGTCTGTTCAAAGCAAACCCGGGAAAGGCTCCACCTTCACCGTCCGTTTCAAGAGGTTCATCCATGAGCAAAATTCTGATCGTTGAAGACGAAGAAATTATTCGTCTTGGCTTGCGAGATAACTTCGAACTGGAAAATTATCTGGTCGAAACCGCCGAGGACGGCGAAGAGGCTATTCGCAAGGCGGACGAATGGAACCCAGATTTGGTGATTCTGGATCTGATGCTGCCCAAAAAGAGCGGCTTTGAGGTCTGCCGTTATCTGCGGAAAAAACATCCCCATCTGTTCATCATTATGCTGACGGCCAAAACGGAAGAAAGTTCCAAAGTCATGGGCCTCGAAGTCGGTGCTGATGATTATGTGACTAAACCTTTTTCCATTCTAGAATTGCTGGCGCGAGTCAAAGCTTTTTTGCGCCGAATCCCGCCGCCACCGCCGCCGCCGACAATCGCTACGGAGCCCCTGGACGTGGTGGAGTTTCTGGATATCCGCCTTGATTTTCGCAAGTTTGAGGCTTCGAAGCAGGGGGAATCCATTGATTTGAGCACGCGAGAATTTCAGCTTCTCAAGTATTTTTGGCAGAGGCGAGGTGAAGTCGTTTTGCGCGAAGATATTCTTCAGGATATCTGGGGATACACTCCAGAGAATATGCCCACTACGCGCACTATCGATAACCACATTGTCAAATTGCGGCAGAAACTAGAGAACGATCCGGCTGATCCGCGCATCATCCTGTCCATCCGGGGAGCCGGTTACAAATTCGACGTTTAAAAGAGGCCAATTCTTCATGTGGTTTCTGAGAGACTGTCACTTCGGATCCATCTGGTCCCAATGGGCCTGTTGGCTGTTAGCGTTTGCCATTCAACTGGCATGGGGGATGGATTCACGTTTGCGCGAAGCCGCGTACCTGTTTGAGTTCGAAGGACGGAAGGAACAGGCGGTCTCTCTATTGCTGCAGGTCAGCAAAAGCGAAGACATGGTGGATCGCCAAGTCGCCTGGTTTTATCTGGCCAAAATCGCCGACGCTTCTGGAGAACATAAGGTCGCGGCGACGTATCTGCATCAGTTGGTGGCGAGTAATCCGCAAAACGCAGAGATGGCGTTTTGGGCGGCAAACCGCTTGGCCGCTTTGGATAGCACCCCACCTACGCTCACCTTAGCCTCATATCGATTGCCCAGTCCTGTTGCGCAACGAATCCCTGGAGCCGCTGCTGCGGTGCAACTTGCCAATAAAAGCATCTGGCACCCGAATGGAACGCGGATGTCGCGCTTGCCGTTGCCTTTATCCAAAAAAATGCGGGTGCTGGAATTGGGGGCCGCGAGTCTGTGGGGATATGATACGGAGAATCAGAATTTCCAGGAAATCACGCTACAAGATAAAACCACACGCTGGACTATTCATTTGCAGGCTCCCCTGCAGAAGTGGTTTCATTTGTCCAGCGGGGAGTGGTTCTTGATGACCCCAAATAAAATGCAGTTGGCTCGCAATGGACACGTTTTATGGTCCAAGGAAAATCATTTAAAGGAATGCAGCCCTGTCGCTGAAGCGTTTTCAGACCGTCAGGTCCTTCTCAATTGTCCTGATAACGCCCTTCATTTCATCGGGTTGCGCAATGGGATGGAAACAGAATCCATCAGCCTGTTGGACCCGATCGACAATGTTATTTCCTCCGCAGAAGGAATCTGGGTGTCGAATAGCACCAAGATTTGGTTCTTTCATCCACGCCGATCCCGGCAAC
>DATIQS010000349.1:0-5729 GCA_035470605.1 Fibrobacteraceae bacterium | reverse complement strand
AACAGGCAAAACGACCGGCTGAGCAACCACTTGCGGCTGTGCCGCTTAGTGGGGTGCTGTCCTCTATGAGGAAGGCCTACTTGGAGTAGGTTGAGGACGGATTTGTCTGTTTTGATGATATCTCCGTCCTGATATGCCAGTAGTATCAAACTTTTCTGCTACAGGGCCAACATTTTCTGTAGAATTTTTGCGCGGACCTGTAGATTCACCTGTGCAGAGGCTTCAATTTTTCCGTCCACTCGTGGATCCGTTGCGAAGAGACCGGAAAGTCCAATCAGCATCGTTTGATAGGTTTGGAAGGCGGGTTGCTCGATTCCATTGGTTTGTAATAGGTCCAGCCCAGAGACTAGATCGGCTTCCAGGTGGGAGAAGTCAGGTTTTTCCAAATCCTTGTAATGGTATTCGAATAATTTATGCACGTTCGTTTTTAAATAGGAAATCAGGAATCCAGTGATGCCTGGATACGAGTCTTCTGTATGGGCTTCTAGTGCACGGAGAAGTGTGGTTTTCCTGACACGTTCACGTCCCAGAGCATCCAAACAAATGTAATGGTACATCCAGACAGGAAGAAAGGACAGGATGGGCAGGTCGTCCTCGCGGACCAGGATTTTATTTTCTTCGCTCATGTAGTTCGCTCCTCCATCAAAAGTTCCGCCTGGCTGATCACCATTCCCAAAGCATCCCGCCCGCTGCCGTATTCGCCACCATCTTCATCAGTCAGACGGTTGGATCGATTTTCCAACAATTGCAAATAATGGCGCAGAAAGTCTCTGGGAGGATGCTGCGGAGAGACACGGGACAAGGCCTCCCTAGCGTATTGCAGGGAAATCATCGCCCATTGGACATCCGGCAGGTCGCCTTCACGCTCCAATTCTTCTTGACGCAGGATAAATTCCCGCAGGGCATCGATGATCTGCAAGGTGGTCATGCCTTTACTTTACCTTTTTTCAGCTAAAGGCCCAAGCTCAAGACAGACCAATCTCCTGATCAGAGAGATAACAGGCGGGATCTGGCGCCCAAAGGTCTCCTGTGGCGGCCTCTGCACGACAGCGGATATTGCCTCCGCAGACATCCAGAAAGCGGCATTTGGCGCAGCGTCCCGTAACGTGCTTGGATTTGTCCTTGATTTGGGATAGAAATCCAGAACCCATGTCGTTTTCCCAAATTTGGCTGAAGGGGCGTTCCCGGATGTTGCCTAATTTTTTTTCACGCCAGAATTGGTCCGGATGTACGTCGCCATTCCAACTGACGCAACCGATGCCTACTCCGCTGGAGTTTCCGCCGCCCACGTGGAGCAATTCCATGCAGCGTTACGCCTCTTCCGTTAGGCCCTCTCGCAGGAGCCGCAGATAGATGTAAGGCCCGTCGCAGTGATTCGCCACGGTGAGCAACTCGATGGATTTGCCTTTTCGCTGAAGTTCTTTAGCGCCCTCCAGGAGCGTGTCCATGGCCGCTCGTGCTTCTGTTGCATTCAGGTCGTCTTGAGCAATGCCGGCTCCGCGTCCCGCATAAACCAGGTGATAGAAGCAGGCACGGGGGATCCCTTCCTCCGCCAGGAGCTGAATAATCGCAGGAATCTCGCGTTGGTTGCGGCGATTGATGGTAAATCGCAAACCGACCTTGAGCCCCGTGGAAAGACAGGCGTGGATCCCTTCGAGCGCTTTTTTAAAGGCCCCCGGCACTCCGCGAAATTCATCGTTGACGTTCTCCATACCGTCTAGACTGATCCCTGCGTAGGTCGCTCCTGCATCTTTGAGTTCCTGGGCCAAGGTGAGATTGATCATTGTGCCATTGGTGGACAAAACGGGGCGCATTCCCCGATCGCGGGCATGGCCGATCAATTCCACCGCATCCTTGCGGGCCAGGGGTTCCCCGCCAGATAAGAGCAGAACCGGGGCACCATATTGGGCTAGGTCATCGATGAAGGTTTTTGCCTCTACCGTAGAGAGTTCGTCTGGGTGCGGGTCCTGATTGGCCTTGGCGTAACAATGCACGCATTTTAGGTTGCACCGATTCGTACTGTTCCACACCACCACGGGGCGTTCATGGACTTTACGCCTTCCACTGCGTATGGCCTGGGATGGTTCCGCGGGGTTCGAAGACGTGGAGGAGGATAGTTTCGGATCCCTTCCATAGCGGAACTGATCGGTTTCAAAATGGTGTCCAAGAAAAAGTCGGGAAATGCTGATCATATCCCAAATTTAACCTTTGCGCCTATCCTCAATGGCGCTGCTACGGCGAGGATCCCGCTGAACCGGGAACTGATACAACCCTTTGGCCAAAAGGGTAATTTGTCCATCGAGTTCCAATTCACCCAACGTTTGGAGGAGCTCGGGTAAGGGCCTTTCACTCCGTTGCAGAATTTCTTCCAGGGAACAGGTCTCCCCGGCGAAGAGATCCACGAATGCGTGTCGGGGTGGAGGCGGCTGATCTTGTCGATTCTTTTTGATGCCAAGTCCGGCCAATAAGGGCAACTGCTCTGGGATCCAGATGGGACGGGCTTCTCCGGTTTCGCACAACATATTTGTTCCTTGGGCGCTGTCGCGTAAAATGTCTCCAGGAACGGCCAGTAGCGTACGCTCATCGCTCAGACAATGCTCTGCGGTGTTCATCGCCCCTCCTTGGATGCGGCTTTCGACCACAACGGTGGCACAGGAGAGTCCGGCGATGATGCCGTTGCGCGCTAGAAAATTCCCCGGATAGGCCGGAGTCCCTGGTGGAAAGGGACTGATCCAGGCGCCCCCTTTTTCCAAAATTTGTTCAGCCAGTCGTCCTCGTTCCCCTCCAATGGGAAGGTCTAATCCCTGCGCCAGAACGGCCGTGGTGTGAAGATGGTGCTCCAACGCCGCTTGATGGCAAACCGAATCGATCCCATGCGCCAGTCCAGAAACCACGCTGACGGAATACCCCTGAAGCGCTTGAACTAGGGCTTTTGCTGTGGCTCTGCCATTCCAGCTCGGAGTCCGTGTACCCACGAGGGCGAGGGTAGAAAGACTGCTTTCCGCGAGTCGTCCTTTCGTATATAGGATGGGGAGTGCAGATTGGGATTGTGCGAGTTGTTCTGGATACATAGAATCCCCCCAGGCAAGAATCGAGATTCCGTGGCGTTTACAGGTGTCCAGGATTTTTATCGCTGCATCCCCGAAAGAACCCTTGCGTAGGCCTGCAGTGTCGGAGGCTTGTTGCGGTGGTGTTTTTTGAAGCCATTTGCGGAAGGATTGGCACCCAAAACCTGGACGGAGGCTCATTGCGATCCAGGCCTCCACAGGGATTTCATCTATCTTTTGCGGCATGACATACTCCTTTGATGATTTGGTTCAGATTATGGCCCGTCTGCGGGCTCCCGATGGCTGTCCCTGGGATAAGGAACAAACCCACGACACTTTGCTGAAATACCTGCTGGAAGAATGCACCGAGGTGGTGGAAGCGGTGCAATCTGGAGACATGGAGCACGTGTGTGAGGAACTCGGCGACGTGCTGCTGCAGGTTGTGTTCAACGCCCAAGTGGCCCAAGAAAACGGAAATTTCGGCATCTCTGAAGTCATAGACGGAATTGCGCGGAAATTGGTGCGTCGTCACCCCCACGTTTTTGGGGAAGCAGTGGCAGAAACCCCGGATGCCGTAATCGTGCAGTGGGATCGAATCAAGGCTGGGGAAAAGGGACATACGAAACCCAAATCCCCCATGGATAAGGTTTCCCGCGCCCTGCCCGCGTTGGCTCGGGCTCAGGAGATGCAAGCCAAGGCGGCCAAGGTGGGTTTTGACTGGCCAGATCAAGAGGGCCCTTTGCAAAAGGTTCACGAGGAGATCGGGGAACTTGAGGTAGAATTGCGGGCGGGTCGCAAGGAGGGCATTGAGGATGAATTTGGCGATTTAGTCTTCGCCTTGGTCAACGTGGCGCGTCATTCTGGAATTGAAGCGGAATTCGCAACCGTTCATGCCAACGCCAAGTTTGAGAGGCGTTTCCGCCGTGTGGAATCTCTAGCGGGTGGAGCTGAAGCGATGAAGCAAATGACCTTAACGCAATTGGATGCATTCTGGAACCAAGCCAAACGCGAGGAAAGAGGAGAGGCTCAATCATGAATTGCACACATTGTCAAGAACATGCCTGTCGCACCCTAGGCGATTGTTCCGCCCGTCGTTTCGATCGCGACGGCGCGTTGAAGGATTATCACGATCCCGCGAACCAGCAGGTGGTACAGGCGGCAGCACATCTGGTAGACCATGGACGCGGCGGTACCCTGAATCGTCTTGAGGAGGTGATCGAATACTCCCTCGATCGTGGTTATTCCCACATTGGGATCGCCTATTGCTGGAGCATGGAGAAAGAGGTGACGCGAATCGCGGAGCTTATTCGGAAGCGCGGGCTACGTGTCTCGGCGGTGTCTTGCACCACGGGTGGTTTATCCCAAGAACAGATGAACGACCAAAGCGACATCGCCAAGGTTGGGTGCAACCCCCTGGGCCAGGCGAAACAGCTCAATGCAGAGAAGGTGGACCTCGTTGTGGCCGTAGGCCTTTGCTTGGGCCATGACATGCTCCTGCAGAAAGAGCTCCAAGCGCCCTGTACAACCCTGGTCGTGAAGGATCGCACCAGCGGGCACAATCCCCTGGAAGCCATTCGCAAAATGGCGGACTGACGTTTGCTTTCATCAGAGGTGTGATGCTGATGCCCAAGCTTTTGGAAAACACGTTCCAGAGAAAAGCGCTTTAGACCGTTTGCGTCTCTTCCAGCAATACTGGGACTTGGGTATATTCTAGACATGGAATCGCTCTACCAGTCACTCGATTATCGGGAATTTCTGAAGGCGCATTACGAAATGCGTAAACAGGAGAACCGGTATTTCTCTTATCGGGTTTTTGCCAACGCTGTGGGGATGGATCAAAGTCATTTAGCGAAGATTCTCATGGGGCACCTGCATCTGCCACTGGAAAAAATTACGGCCTTTTGCGCCTATTTCAAGTTTTCTGGAACAGCTGTAGAGTATTTTGAAAGCCTAGTGCGTTTTGGCCGGGCGACCACTCCGGCGGAGGCCAAAACCTGGTTTGAGAAGCTGCAGGCGATTCGTCCACCGAAATTTCGCTGTTTGCCTGCCGATCAGTTCGAATATTTTGCACATTGGCATACACCCGTGGTACGGGCTCTCGTAGGCATTTTGGAATCCGCTGATGCACAAAGAATTGCCGCCAATATGCTTCCTCCCATCTCTGTAAAAGACGCTCGTCAATCTCTGGAGATAATCCGTCGTCTGGCGCTGATCCGAGAAACGCCAGAAGGCCCTATTTTATCCGAGCCGCATATCGGAAGTGGACGGGCGCCTCGCTCCCCAGTCCTGCGGGATTACCACCGGCAGGTGTTACTGCGCACCTTAGGGGCGCTGGAGGATATTCCTGTCGAGGAACGCGACGTGAGTACCCTAACCGTGGGGCTCGATGAATCCGCTTTTGACGATATTCGTTCCATGATCCGTGACTTCCGTATGGCAATCCAGAAGCGCATCGACCAAGTCCAAGAAGCCGACCGCGCTTATCTCATTAATTTTCAACTTATTCCTGTTTCTAAAACCAAACAAACTAAGGACAATCCATGAAAAACTCCTTTTGTCTTTTTGCGTCCGTTGCCATCCCTCTCGCGATTCTCTTATCCGCCTGTGAAGACCAAGAAGTTAATGGAGGGGGGAATTCCACGGAGGCGGAAAATGCAATCGCCCTGACCGTCGTTTCTCATG
>DATIQS010000348.1:0-1688 GCA_035470605.1 Fibrobacteraceae bacterium | reverse complement strand
GCCGACCTTTTTCCGCGTTACCAGATTCACCACACCGCCGAGTCCGTTGCTCCCAAAAGCCGCCGGGACCTGGCCTTTATAAACCTCGATCCGTTCCAACTGGTTCAGGTCAAAAGCTCCAAGATTCACCGCTGAACCATGGCTTTCCCCCAGAGGAACGCCATCCACGCAGATCAAAACTTTGTTTGCCGCTACTCCACGGATGGAGACCGACTGAAAACTCCCCATTCCCCCCATGCGACGCGTTTGGATGCCCGCATGAGTTGCCAAAACGTCGGCCAGGCTCAACCCTTGGCCCTCCCAATCCGCTGCGGTCAAAATTAAAGGTTCCTGCCCCACCTGATCCAGAAGCCCGGCCTGAGCATGCACCTGGGTTGGGGCGAGCGTTAAAAGATATGAGGAATCCCCTGCTATGTCCGCAGACATCGCCGTGGCAAACGCCATCAGAAGAAAAAGGGCAGGGGTCGCGCGCATCCTCACCTCAAAAGGCCATGGATGCGGAACCAACCCGGAAATCCCGGGTCGCGCAGAAGACCACCTTCCACGGGTAGTTCGCGCATCCAGTATTGCAGGCAGATGTTCTGACTCGAGGGTCCTTCTACTCCGGCGCCTTCCCGTTTTCACAGTGGTAATGCCGTTTCGTCTCCTCTTACAGCGGCGGGACCGTTCCGGATTTGCACCGGATTCCCTTCACAACCCACCGGATCATCCGGAGGCTGCTTCGCCCAAGCGGGCACCAGCAATGACATCTAAGGTAGCAAAGGCCGACATTGGCGTCAAAATTGATGGGGCTACCCAGATTTTTGAAGCCTTATTATTTTTGGAGTCTCTTATTCAAACTGGAATTTAAATCCACGGAGTGCACAATGAAAAAAATTTTGTTTGGTCTCACCCTGTTCAGTGGGCTTGCTTTTGCGGATCCGATTGAGCAATACGATCTGTTTTTGCCTGCCCAACAAAACAATCACATGGAGTTTTTCGCCGGGGCCGGAGTTATGATCTATCCTGCCTATTTTGACGACGATGGCAACTGGAAATCTCTTGATGACGCATCGGTTCTCTCTTATTATACCTACGCCACATCCCCGTTTGGATTAAGCTTTTCGATGTTTTCCTCCTTGGAACTCTCCTTCCGCTGGGCTCTTCAAGAATTGTACGTTGCCTATAGCGATGACGACTACGATGATGTAGATACCTCTGGCTTTGATCAACCCATTCTCGGTTTGAAATACGGAATCCAGGATCTCGGTTTAGCTTTTTCTATTCAACTTTATTTGCCTTTCGGAAGCAAAATTTTCGTCGGAGATGACCCGACACTGAATACCGATTTTGCCTTAATTGCCAACGAAATGTGGGGGCATTTCCATTTGCGTGGTGCTATGGATTATTTATGGATTCCAGAGAACAAGAATAATATCGATTACGGAAACGAATTCACCTTTGACATCCGTCCTGGCGTCGCCCTCGGGAGAAGCAAAACCGTCACCCTTGAATTGGCGTATCTTTTTCATGTAAAAAATGTAACCGCCTATGAGGGAGAGGACTATTCGGGCACTTCTTCCTGGGCGGCTCTTGTTGCTCCAGGAATTTTGATTCAGAGAAATGATTTCCTAAAAATTGAGGCGATGATTCCGGTCTCTGTTGATGGAGACGAAGGGACCGCGGCGGGAGTTGGTTTTGTCGCCCAG
>DATIQS010000347.1:0-4608 GCA_035470605.1 Fibrobacteraceae bacterium | reverse complement strand
AGTGAAGATCCGCATCATGTGGAATCCCCTTCCACGTAGTAATCCGGATCGCAATAGGGACCTTGTGGCTGAAACATACTGTCGGATAGCCAGACGAGTTTCCATGAACAGCGCAAGCTGGAGTTGCCTGCATTATCAGAGGCTCCCAACGTGAGGCTTATGGTGGCACCAGAGTCTAAGGAGGTCCAGTAAATACGCAGATATTGCCCATCCGTATAGGCACGGACGGTGCGACTCCAATTGTTGGTTAGGGTACTCGTATCCACACCGCTTCCGTTGTCATAGAAGTAAAAAACGAGGGAGTCGTTGCTGGCATTGCGTGTGCGGCTATCCAATAACCATTCTTGTGGAGCGATTAAATCTTGGAGAATGAGGGAATCGTCTAGATTGCGGTAACTTCCCGAATCTAGGGAGACCGACAAGGATTCTGGGGTGTATTCATCGCGTAGCGAATCTCCTGCCACAACCGTCCAACTCCCAGGAGTCAACATGGGGGATTGAGCGTTTCCTGTGGAAGAGTCCAACGTCCAGATTTGTTTGTTTCCAAAAGCGTCGAATGAATACACATAAGTTCCTGAATCAGGACTGGAGCCAGAAAGGACGACTTGAACGGACATTTGAGCCGAGTCGGGATTATCAAGACTGGTTTGGAACATCCGAGTACTGGACGTTGTCTCGTCTGCTTCAATCGTTTCGCTGTCTAGGACCATGGATGTCCTCGTTTTTAAACGCCACCAGAAGCGGCAGGGGGCGTCCTGATCACAAAGCCCTGCGGTGGACAGTTGGATTTGATTCTCTGTCGTTGTGGCTTCGGAAACAATGTCCCCTGAATCGTTGTATACATACAGCGTCGTTTGAGGCGCTTCCCAGTCATCCAATCCGGTAAACGTCCAATTGAAAAGTAATGTGTCGCCTTCGTCTGTTTTTACATTCAGCAGATTATTCTGTGGAGAATGGAGTGTAATCCCAAGAGGCTCATTCACATAGAGCAACAAGGTGTCTCGCAAGGTGTCCCCCGTGAATTCCACCCAGTGAAAGATTGCCTGGTAAAGGCCGACGCTGTCGAGGGAAAGGTCATACACATTGTCGCCATTGGTATCTCCGTTTAGCTCCCAAAAGGAGGCATTCACCACTGTGTTTACCGAATCCTGAGCAACCAGGGTGTTTTCCAGGTGGAAAGCCCCCCAAAGTTCAATCTGTTCGTCGAGATTCACCAAAGCCTCATGGCGTGGGGTGAGATAAGAACCATCCATTCCGAGCAAGGATTCAGGAACCAGATGCAGAGTCACTTGCAGTGTGGAGGCCGAACTCTTGTTGTAAAGATTGTCTGAACCGCATCCGAGGAGCAGGCAAAAAATCCAGAACGTCTGGAAACGGAGTTTCCGCATTCAATCCTCCACCGTAGCAACGCTATCCTGGACGGGTAACCAGAAGAGGTGTGTATCTGTGTTGCCTAGAACATCGGAGACTCGGGATTCAATGGGATGCCACTGGCTGACCAAGGTGTAAGACGGCAGAGGGATCAACAGGGTATCCCCTCGAAATTCATGGGAGATCAGTTGGCCGTCCAGATAGGTCTCCACCAGGGATGTGTCCAGTCCACAGCCACTGTCAACGACTAGAAGGCAAATCGGATCCTCGTTTATCAGAGTGTCGTTGGAACAATTCAGACAGCTTTGTTGGGGGGGGGTCGTGTCTTGCAGAACTTGTGAATCCAGAATGGCGAATTGGCCACTATATAGGGAGACCTGTGTGGCAATGGGGATGTAGTCGGGATAAACGGGGTCGGAAATGAAAATGTGATATTCTCCTGGAACCGCCGATGGAAGATTCACTTGGCCTGCCGCGTTGGAATACAACGTGTCAAGATCGCTTCCCAGGGGGGAAAAAATTACGCGAAGGCCTTGGGCTGTTTCTCGTCCAGAACGAGCGAGTCGCAGAAGGAAGGCTCCAGATCCATCCAGGGCTCCAGACGAGAAGTGATTGGTGTCCGAGGCGGGATTTGAACCCTGCCCGAATTGATCACTTGCGGAAACAATCCAGCGATAGGCACACAGGGTCCCTAGACTATCCCACCAGGTCAAGGCGGGAGAGGTTAACAATGTGTCCAGTAAGAGACTATCTCCACGGCCATCCGCGCAAGCCTCTCTGCGTAAGGTCATTCGGCTGGTCACGATGTCTGTGGAATCGGGATCGTCCAGTTCCCATTCAAATGCCAAGTTGGCTCCGAGAGCCCCATCCACCCCCCAAGCGCTGTCCCGGGGTAAAAAATGCGGTCCTAAACTCGGCGCAGAGTTGACGGTCACCCAGGCCGTGTCATCCAGGGTATCCCCAAAACGATCTGTCACGAGATACACAACGGAATGAATTCCAGATTGCGTGAAGGTCCAGCGAAAGTAAGACTCATCGTTGACTTGTTTGCCATCAATTTCCCACCACATGGCCGAAATTTTTGTCCCCTGGGCTGGGGAAATTTCTCCCTCGAATACCAGACTGTCCCCCGGGGCAACGGTATCATTCGTACGGGTGACGAAAACGGAGTCCGCCTCATTGAGAACATAGGCTTGTACCGTCGCCTGGGTAGAGGACGCACCATCGAAAAGGGCCGATTCATTCTGTTCAAGACAGGAAAGAAGCGGAACAATTAGGAGGGCGGATTTCCAGAGAAAATGGTTCATGGAAACTCCAGTGTATCCGCTACGGGATTGGACTGCTGATTGGATATGGAAAGGGTAATCGTATCACTGGAGACGCTGTTTAACGGATCCCAGGCGTAAAGCTGGAGGTTGTCGATTTGGGGGCCAGGGTAAATTGAATAGGCGGCCGTGGAATCTAGAGAGAAGGAGGCACTATCGCCATTTTCAGTCAGAGCCACCACGCGAATGCGGTCGCGAAATTCGGTAGAATCGGGGCTGGGCAGTGCCACATAACCGTGAACCATGCCTGGCAGGTCCCAGCTTTCTCGCGTTACAAAAGTGAATGTCGCTGTGGAGTCGCTGGCCCCCCAGGGGTCTTCTACACGCATGCGCCAGAAATAAGTAGTGGCGGCGAGCAGGGTGTCAGGCAGGTTAAAACCAGCTGTGGATTGGGTCTGAATGGTATCGCTCCATCCAGAATTGGTCCAAAGGAAAAGATTGAAAATAAGAGAATCATCGTCGCCATCCATGGCTGACCAGACAAAGGGCAAGCCCAGATTGTTCGACGCGTAGACCAGGGTGTCTCTCGCGGGAGAAAAGAGCGCGCTATCCGTGGAAAATTTTGGAGGTGTATTCATTAAGAGGAATAAACTGTCTGACCAGAGATTTCCAGCAGCATCTTCTGCCCATAAAATGAGAGTATCATAGCCGATGAGGGATAATACGAAACAAGGCGCAGAGACTGTATCGAGTAATGAATCATCTAAACTCCAGCGGTAGCTTAATCCGGAAGAATCGAGGTCTGCTGTGAGTTGCGCGTATAAACAAAGGGCGGACTTGGGGCGCAGGGTGGTGTCCTGCACGGAATCTCTGTAGAGATTGGTAATGACAATGCGCACATTCTCTGGTTGTCCCTGGGTCTCAGGAGCCTGCAGGCAGCCTGCAAGTCCTAGAACGACGAGATAGGGGAACCAAAATTTATACATGGGAACAATTTATAATCTTAACCCGTTAAACCGCTGATCTGGCGGGCGAGATACGTGGCGTAGTTGTCTGTCATGCCGCTGACGAAGTCCAGAACTTGGTGATAGGCTTCGGCAATTCCTTGCGCGGCATCGATTTTTGATTTGCCCATGAGGCGGACAATGCGTTCGGCGCGATAGCTTTCCACTCCAGTTTTTCGGTAGCTGTACACTCCAGGAAGAAAGGCATCCAGCAGGGTGCTCAGGGTTGTGTAGCTTCCCACCTCCAGTTCCGTTTTGCGACGGTCAGGGTAGATACGCTCAATCCCCAGATGCTTGGCCATGCGGATCCCGCGCACAGGATCGGACTTGGAACTTTCCAACAGGCTTTTGTTCAACGTTCCGTTGAGAATTTCCTCGTATTTTTGGGTAAACACATCGGCGATGTCTTCAATCAGATTTTGAATGGCTCGTCCGCGGATGCTGGATAGAAAGTCGCGGAAGTTCCCCTGGTGGTCGCGGAATTCCTGATCCACATCCACCTCTTGATTACAGAGGAGGATGAACAGGTTGCGGACATCCGAGAAACTGAGGATCCCCAATTCGATCGCATCTTCCACGTCGAGAATCGCATAACAGATATCGTCCGCCGCCTCAACTAGGAAAGAGAGGGGATGACGAACCCAGACTCCAGACTCTTTCTCTGGAAGTCCCAGAATATCTGCCGTCTCCCGATAGAGGTCCGCTTCCGTGCTAAAAATGCCCGAATGAACTCCATGCCAACTTAGACGTGGGTATTTGGCCATGGCGCCGATGGTGGCATAGGTGAGGCGCATCCCGCCATCCAGAAAATGGTATTCGAGTTTGGTGAGAATGCGGTGCCCCTGGGCGTTACCATCGAAGAATAAAAAATCGGCCATGGCTTTTGTGGACAGATCGGCGAACCAGTCCTTGTTGCGGTTTTGTCCAAACCAATCACGAATGGCGGCTTCCCCTGCATGGCCAAAGGG
>DATIQS010000346.1:0-6134 GCA_035470605.1 Fibrobacteraceae bacterium | reverse complement strand
CCAACGGCCCCAGCAGACTAGCCACAGCCTGAGACGCAATTCCTTCTCCACGTCCGGGAAAGCCTAACTTTTCCGAGGTCGTGGCTTTGACTCCGATTTGTCCAGGGTTTACGCGCAAAACCCGCGCAAGGTTGGCAATCATTTCCAAACGGTGCGGGTTAATTTTGGGCCGTTCGCAGATCACAATAGCATCCACATTGATGAGCGTAAAGCCCCCATTCTCCATGTGTTTTCGTACGCGATCTAGCAAGATCAGGCTGTCGATTCCCTTAAGCGCCGGATCGTTATCGGGGAACCAGACGCCGATATCCCCCAGGCCCATGGCACCGAGAAGCGCATCGCATACCGCATGAACTAACACATCAGCGTCACTGTGCCCAAGCAAGCCCTTCTCATAAGGGATGGTTACACCACCAATGATGCATTTACGCCCCTCCACCAGGCGATGTACATCGAAACCGATGCCAGAACGGGGAACTTGTTGTAAATCCATTAGGGCTCCAAATTTTATGCGGAAGGACTTGTCTGTGCCAGCATTGCCTGAAAGCGCTGCAGGTCTTCTGGAGTAGTAATTTTATCGTTCCAAGTGTTGCCCGGCACGACATGCACGGGGATGCCAAAGTGTTCCCAAATGGAGGCTTCATCCGTAGGAACAAAGGGCAACAGTTCGCGATCCATACGTGCATAGCAGTCGCGCAACACAGAAACCTCGCAGGCCTGAGGTGTCTGCGCCAGCCAAACCTGATTGCGGTCCACCGTTTGTTCGACCAAGCCATTCCGAACAACCTTTACAGTATCGGAAACTGGCTTCGCGACGATACAGGGGCCCTGACGCACTTGTGTAAGGGTGGCATCCAAAATTTCCAGCGACAAAAGGGGACGGGCAACGTCATGCACCAGCACCCAGCGAACCTCTTGGGAAAGAGCCTCCACCCCACGGCGAACCGACTCCCAGCGTTCAGCGCCACCAGGTACGATCTTGACCGAAGACCCCGCTTCCTGTTTAAAATGAGTTCTCCAATCGCTCGGCACCACCAGCACAACTTCGCTAATTTGAGGATGTTCCAAAAAAGTCCGTAGACTATGCTGCCAGATGGGAAGGCCCTGCAACGGCAACAGTTGCTTCGGTTGCGTTCCCCCCATACGTTTTCCCAGTCCTCCCGCAGGGAGAACCACACCAAATCGGCTCTGATCGTTCAGGGGCATGGATCAAGTATAGATGAAAAAGCAACGCGCAAGGCTATTGATTTTGTTACAGGGGGGGGAGAACCCACCATCCAATCTTTTTTAGAAAAAAGCCTGACTCAGCCAAAACGGAACAATGAACTTAACCATTGAACGTATTGTCCGAGGAGCTGGCATCGGTAACAGAAGATGCGGCACTAATCTCTGTGGCAGAAGAGTTACCGCTATCAGACGATATTCCGCTGCTGGAGGACCTTGTATGGCCGGAAGAACGACCGACGGAAGAGGAGCCTCCTGTGGCAGACGACGAGGCACTGACATCCGACACAGAGGAATTGCCACTATCGGACGATATTCCGCTGCTGGAGGACCTTGTATGACCAGAAGATTGGCCGACGGAAGAGGAGCCTCCTGTAGCAGACGACGAGGCACTGGCAGACGACGACGGACTCCCTGTATCGGACGAGATTCCACTGCTGGAAGACCCTGTATGACCAGAAGACAACGCTGTAGAAGAGGCCCCCTCAAGCGCGGAGGATGCCGCGCTGACGTCCGACTCAGAAGATAAGCTGTCTAGGCTTGCGCTAGAAATGGTGGAATCCGAAATCGCTGTTGCGGAACTCGACAATTCGCTAGAACTGGAGGAGTCCTCACTCTCAACAGCCGTGGATGCGTTATCATCACCACACGAGAACAAGGAAGCAACCAAGAAGGGAGCGGCAAGAAACAATTGAGACTTTTTCATCGGTAACCTCTTTTTGAAGCCAATATACAGCGATGAATATCGTGGAGAGAGGCTACACTCAAAGTGTGACGCTCTCAATGCGCGAGCGTTATCAGAAAATAAAAAGGAATAGATTACTACCTATCCCCAATCTGTTTTTCAGATATGCCTGGGTGGCGCGGATACGCTTTGCCGGATACGTTCGCGTTTAGTCGACACGATTTGTTCCGCAATCATACGCGTATGTTCTAGAAGCCACAAATGCGTCTGCGATCCATGGCTGTAGTCCGCTTCTCCATACATTTGGATGCGGCCATCTGTTCGCAGTTGATCCACTTGACGAAGCGCCACCAAATCTCCTTTGGGATAAATCGCGTAAGTATGCCCGCCACCCTGATTGATAATGCTAAAGGCGGGGACATCGCTTGGCCCATCGGCGATATAAATCATATGCGGGAAGGGAACTCGGCGATCCTCGCCGGGCATACGGGAATTGACATCGATTTCTGGATGCTTGTTGCTCCCTTTGTTGATTTCGAACAGATAGCGTGTTTTAGATGTATTGTCCAAGGCACAGGCCACCTGTTTCAAAACAGAGTCAGAGCTGGATATAGGGGCTTCTGGATCGTAACCTGGAGGGGCTGGGTTTTCAATAAATTCGGCACCCCAAATTCCATCCGCCAACGGAGCAATGGCGCTGCCACGAATTGTCGCCGCAAAACCCGTACTGACAATGTAGTGCTCCACGCGAATTCCAAATCCAGAGAATACGGGATCCTTTTCGATCGTTTCTTTTACCGTTTGGAAAAAATCGGGCAAACCAGGGTAGAATACAAGTTCTGTTCCAATTTCGGTTAAAATACGGTTATTTAAGCCCTGGAACGGTCCCTTTTGGGTCCAAGTGACGACGTGGTTGAGATAAATGGTGTCGCGGTTCACGTGGATGCCGCGTTTACGGTAGTAAGCCTCCAGGCCATCCACTTCACGCCAAAAAATGCGCGCATCCGCCTGGTAACGCCGGAACAGAGGTGTCTGCATGTAGTCGCTGATAAGGGTCTTATCGAAATCCCATACCAAAGCAATCACATTCTGATCAAAACCGTGTAACTGGTTCATGGGGTTAAAAAATAATCCTCTGGATTAACGGGATGACCTTGGACGCGTACTTCATAATGCAAATGAGGGCCTGCGGAACGGCCACTGCTTCCCAGCAAGGCGATGGGTTGTCCCCGAGTTACTTTTTGTCCAGAACGGACCAACGAACTCAAAAGATGGGCGTAAAAAGTTTCTACCTGGTCAGAGTGAGCGAGTAACAGACAAAGTCCAAAACCTTTGTCAGTATAAATGGATTTGATGGTTCCATCACCAGGAGCGATAATCGTATCCCCCTCCGTTGACGTAAAATCCGTACCATAATGGGGAAGATCATCCCCGGTATGCTGATCATGAATCAGGCCAAATCGAGCGGTGATCATGCTATGCCGTCGCAAAGGATAGATCAAAGGCAAAGAACGGGCTTTGCTGGTATCCTTACGAAGAGAATCCAAAAAGGCGCGAATGTTGCGATGCGCCTCACGAATTCGTTTCATGTTTCGAGCCGGGCCGATTCCCGTAGAAAAGAAGGAGGGCGTTTCCATTTTTTCCGAAGGTTTGTCTGCACTTTCTGGAATTCCTGCCGCACGAACGACGCTCTCCCGTAAACGAGCATTATCCTCCAGGCGCTGCCGGGCTTCCTCCGATTTTTCCTGAAGTTGGCTTAGGGTCTTTTCCAGATTCTTGTTCTGGGTATACATGCGATATAGGGAGACATCTGTCCACTTTTTCAAAATGGAAAAGGGATCGAATACCAAAAAGCCTGTAATAGAAAGCAAGACAGCCATAATCAAAACCACTAGGCGCCAAACGGGATAGGCGTGATAGCGGGAGGATTCGGTCGTTTCGGGAAAAATCCGAATTTCAATTTTGCGGGCCATTCAGGCGATCAGCATTTTTTGGGGCCGATCTCCGTCTGCAGCGTTTTCAGCTTTTCCCGCAGATCCTGGATCCGTGTTAAGGATTCGGAAATAGAGCCAACGATTTCTAAGGAAGCGGGTTCTTCTTTCAACGAGTCCAGCTTTTCATCTTTCAGGGCCAAGAACGCCTGTTCTCCGAGGCGGCAATATTTTCCGTCCAGCCGATGTTCTTCTGCAAGGATGTCCAGCTTCAATTTGCCAATACGTGCACCTTCCTCCAGCTTTGTGGCGGTACAAGAGGCTCCTTCAATAACCGTACGTTTAATTTTGGACAGCAAATTGTCCGGCATAGGATATCTCCTCGACTTAAAAAAGGGGAATCATGAGACACAATAGAAAATTTCTAGGTGAATCGCCACTTTCCGCCGTTTGGAGCACAAATACTTATTTTTAGGGAAATTTGGAGAAAACCATGGGCCGTAAAGAAAGACGCTATCAGCAAAAAGCCGCCAAAGAATTTCATTCCCGAAAACCAGTGAAGGCGAACAAAAGAGTTTTGATTATTCTTGGAATTGTTACAGTAATGATTGTTGTTGTTTCCTACTATTTGCGTTATAGCGGAGCCATCTAACGAGGTGTATGAAATGCAATTTGAAGCCCAGAAACCGGTAATTCTTGAGGCCTTACAGGCTGCGTTCCCTGCGGTTCCCAACAAGTCCACTCTACAGATTCTCAACAACTTTCTGTTACGATTAGAGGGCGATTTCCTTGAAGTCTCTGCTACGGACCTGGATTTGGGGATTCGGGTGCGCACAGGGGTGACCGGCCACCGTGACGGTTCCGTTGTGGTGAATGCGCGCAAATTGTTGGATTTGATCAAAGTTTTGCCGGATACTCTCATTTCCTTGGACGTCGAAGATTATCTCTTGCGCGTGACCTGGGGGCAAAAAGGCAAAGCGAGTATTACGGGTGTCGATGGCTCGGACTTTCCTCCATTCCCAGAACTCGGGGAAGAAGGGCAGACCTTCTCTATTAGCCGGGCAGAGCTTGCGTTCCTTGCGGACAAAACCTCCTTCGCGGTTTCGACGGATTCCACACGGCTTACCTTGAATGGTGTCTATGCGGAATGCAGCGACTCGAAACTCCTGTTTGTTGCTACCGATGGGCACCGCCTGGGCAAAGCATTTGTGGAACAAGAGTCTCCCGCGCTACAAAAAGGCATCATTATTCCGCCCAAGGCTCTCTCCCATGTTTTACGGGCTGTCTCCGATGATTCCGCCATTGAAATCCGGGTGGATGAAGCCCACATCCTGTTTACAGGAGAACGCATTCAGGTCGTGTCCAAATTGATCGAAGGTCCTTATCCCAAATACGAAAGCGTTATTCCAGTCCAATTTGAACGTACAGTTCAAGCAAATCGTATGGAATTTGCTGAGGTCGTGCGCCATGTTTCCGCTTTTGCCAACCAACGCACCCGTCAAATTCGTATGGCCTTAGACGGCGCAAATGTGGAGGTATCCGCCTCTGATCCAAACTCGGGTGGAGAGTGCCGCGAAAGCTTCCTGGTGACCCATGAAGGGGACGGGGCTTTTGCCATTGGCTTCAATGGGCAATATTTAGCCGATATTCTGGGAATGTGCCCTTCCGAAGAGGTTCGCCTGAAAATGAATTCTCCCGTAGGTGCATGCATCATTGAACCTGTAGGAGAAGGGCTCGATTTCTTCTTCCTGCTGATGCCCTTGCGCTTGGCGGATGACACCTGATAAATTTCCTCTAAAAATTGCTTTGCGGTCGACCAAGTGAAGCCAAGCAGAGCAGGAACGAGAGGTGGCGAATTCCACACAGTGGTGGACTAGGCCCGTAGGCAAGTGGAATTTGAACGGGCCCGTCAAATGACCATGATCGCCATTTTGAGTGACGAACGATTACGGCGCTACAACCGACTCAATGGCCCGACAACTTTTTAGAGGCCCCCATAAGTCAAAAAATGGCCCCCATTTGGAGGCCATTTCCTTTTATGGAGAATACCGAGTTTGAGTTATTGCGCCACTGGAGCAATTACAGCCGGATTTCCCATACCTGGAACCACGCCAATCAAAACCTGGGTGGGAAGTGCAGGCAATAGTCCCTGCTGTTGCCCTGCATGAATCAGAACATCCGCGACACAACTTCCATCGAGTGCAAAGATCTGCAAATGCCCATTTTTGGATATGGGACAAGAAAGCGACCAGAGAACCCCCGCCATGGTGCGCTGGAACGTCAGATTTGGCGCC
>DATIQS010000345.1:0-4782 GCA_035470605.1 Fibrobacteraceae bacterium | reverse complement strand
TTAAAGGTGATGATAGAAGGAGCGGAATCGAAGCAGTAAGGCCCCTCATCGGCCATGGGGGCACAAAAACAGAATGGATTGGTTCCAAAAAAAACGCTCCGGGCATTGAAACTTTGCACCTTGGGACTCGCGTGGGTAAACGCCAGACCGATCATGCCTTGTTCACATGCCTGTTGCGCGAAATAAGCCAAGGCGCCGCAATGCGAACTATTCTTGACTGAAACCGCGCCCACCCCTGTTGCACGCGCAAAATCTATGGCATGATGCATGGCCTCAGTGCCTGCGGCATGACCAAAGGCGTGGTCCGCGTCTAAAACCCCTGCAGAGAGCCGAACCTTTTTCAACCGAAAATGGGGTTCTCCGTTAATGCGACCGCCTCGCAATCCTGCCAAATAATGCGGCAACAATCGGAGGCCATGGGAATCTACCCCGCGCATCGAAGTCTGCCAGAGCCCCGTCCCCGTGGTGGAGGCAACAGATTGGGTTGCGCCCCCCTTTTCCAAAATCTGAATCGCCAACGGAAGGGCGGACTGCGGTTCAATGACCACCATAGATTCAGGCATTTACAGACTCTCCTTTATCAATAGGGCTCGGCAAGGAGCTGCCTCTACCCCAGTAAATTTAATCGGAAGTCAAAAGAATCCATAGAGTCCCGGCGCCACTCCGTCCAACAACAAATTTTCAAGGATCAACACGTCACTCCCTAACAGAGTCTTATGAACCGGATGCTCAACAGAATGGAAAGCCTCCACGCTATAGGTATCGATGCCCACCATCTGGAGCCCTCGTTCGCAGAGGAATTCTGCGGCATCCAGAGAGAGAGAGGCAAAGTTGGGAATAAATTTTTGAGAACTGGGTGGACAAGTCCCGGTGTAAATCCAGACGGCATCGGTCTCGCTGGTTGACACTCGTTCCTCCAGGATTTGCCGCGAAATTAAAGGGCCACAAGAGGCGCAGTCCACCACCTGGCATTTCCCTTGAAATCGATCAAGGGGATACTCATCAATGGTTTTTCCCTCCTGCAAATAGTGACGGGGGGCATCCAAGTGCGTTCCTGTATGCATCCCCATGCATAGGCGAGTCACATTGCAGGAATCTCCCGCCACCATCGCCTTGGCAAACGAGACCTCCAAGTGGTTGTGAGAACCTGGCCATACAGCCAGGCCTGAATAGACTGCGCGGGAAACATCCAACAAATCCATAAGATACCGGAAGATGACGCAAAAATCGTACCCAAGAGCCACACCGAAAAATAATGTAAATAACTGGGACTTCTCTTATGGCTGGAAAATAATGCCTCTATAAGGAAAATTTACCCCATCGCGAACAGCGGAATATAAACAAGACCATGACCTACCGAGGTTCACGTTAGGCATAGATTTTGCCCTTGTGATCTTTTACAGAGAAGCATACATTGTAGACAAGCCTTTTTCCGCTGATCACGCACCCTTTTCCGGTGCATGGAATTTGACGTTACATAGGATTCCGGATTCATGGACTCTGAAGACAACTCCCCCTCTTACAAAGCGCAGAACGCCATCCTTTTTGTCATTTTCAACAAACCGGAGCAAAGCGCACGTTGCTTTGAGCGCATTCGGGCGATGCAACCCACCCGGCTTTACATCGCCAGTGATGGCCCCCGCACAGGGAGGTCTGGAGAGGAACTCCTAGTCGCCCAGACACGGAAAAACGTTCTGGACAGGGTGGATTGGACGTGTGATTTGCACACACGCCTTCAAGAAGCGAACCTCGGCTGTAAAGAAGGGGTTGCTTCTGCCATCGACTGGGTGTTTGAGACCGAGCAGGCCGCCATCATCTTGGAGGACGACTGTCTGGCTTCCACCAGTTTTTTCCGATTCTGCGATGAGATGTTGGAACGCTACGCGGTGCAGACTGATGTCATGCATGTTACCGGGAATAACTTTCAGGACGGCATCCGCCGGGGTGAAGCCTCTTATTATTTTTCACAGCTACCCCATGTCTGGGGATGGGCAACCTGGAGACGGGCCTGGAGACATTACCGTCATGTCGAACAGAATGCGGAGGCGTTCATAAGAATGGCCCAGAGCCAACGTCTGAGTCACTTTCCTGAAGCGACCCAGCAAGTCATTAAAAATGCCCAATGGGCTATTGAAACACAATCGACTTGGGACTATCTCTGGCACTTCACGATTCGATGCAACAACGGGCTGGTCGTGACACCGCAAGCCAACCTGGTCACTAATGTTGGTATTGGTGTTCCTGGAGCGACACACACGACAACGGATGACTCCACACAAATTTTGCCACAAGGGAAGCTGGATTTTCCCTTGCACCATCCGGACCGCATTAAGTACAACCCCAAGGCGGACAATGTTTACTACCGGAAACGCTGGGGAATGAACATTTCTCCTTTGCATGGGGTGCATCCAAAGACTTCGTTGCCTGTAGGTGTGCCCTTGCCTCAAGTCATCCAGTTTCCGCTGACGCAGAACTGCAACAGCCATTGCAAAATGTGCAATATCTGGAACATGCCGCACTCTAAGCCACTATCTGTGGAGCGTCTACAAGCCTATCTGGCGGACCTTCTTTTTTCCCAGGTTCGCTATGTTGGAATTAACGGTGGAGAGCCCACTATGTTAAACAACTTGGTGGAAATCACCGATGAAATCATGCGGTTGCCCAACTTGCGTTGCCTCAACATGATTTCCAACGCGCTGCTCCCCAGGCGCCTGTTGGAAGTGACTCAGACCATCCAGGCCCATGCCAAAAAGAAAGGGCTTTTATTTGATCTCTCGCTTTCTTTGGATGGTTGTGAATCTATGAATGACTTTGTGCGCGGTACTCCAGGTTCCTTCCTGAAGGTCATGCAGGCCTCCACCGAAATTATGGCCCACCCAGGGCTGTTCTGCAATCAGTTTACCCTAGGCTGTACAGTCTCTCGTCATAATGTTTACCACATGGTGGAATTAGATGCGTTTGCCAAACGGCAGGGACTGCCTCTTTTTTACCGACTCGCGGTGCAAAACAAGCGCATCGAAACCTCGGCCTGTCCAGACTTCAGTGTTTTGTCTGATCCTTCTACGTTGCAAGCGGCCACGGAATTCTTTTATGAACTCTATCGGGAAACCCGTGATCCGGGATGGCGGGGGCGCTATTTCAGTCTTTTCAGATACCTAGAGAGCGGCGGAAAAATTCGTCTTTCACCCTGTGACTGGCGGCATAGGGACGTCACCCTCGACTGGGAGGGGAACCTTTATTATTGCGCGACGGAAAGCCGCTGCATCGGCAACCTCAACGACATTGATACGGGAGTCGATATTTTCTACTCCCCCGAAAATCTCCGCTACCGAGAACTCGAAATCGGTGCCAAGTGCTCTTCCTGTATCCACTACGCTTTTGAGCTGGATCCTGCCGGTAAACAGGAATTGCGCAATGAAGAGTCTTCGCAAAGTCATTGGGCCTCCGCGTTCAAAAAGGCTCTGTCATGAGCGCGCGCATTTGCATTGTGGGCTGGTATGGCACCGAAACCATTGGCGACCGGGCCATTTTGACGGGGTTGTTTAAGGTAATCCACCAAGCTTATGGCGACTATGAAGTCCGTCTGGGTTCCCTTTTCCCATTTTTTTCCAGACGGACCTTGGAGGAAGACGCACCTCTCTGGGAATCTCTGGGCATCGGCCCGGAACATTTGATTTTGTTTCCTTCCAAGGACATGCGGTCTTTAGATCAAAACATCGCTGGGGCGGATCTGGTTTGCATGGGAGGGGGCCCCTTGATGGATCTCCAAGAATTGCTGATCATTGCCTATGCCTTCCAGAAGGCGCGATCTTGTGGAATCAAAACAGCTATCCTCGGTTGTGGTATTGGCCCTCTTTATGAGCCTCATTTCCGCAGGAGAGTGGCCCAGATTGCTCGCTATAGCGATTTGATTTTGTTGCGGGACACGAATTCTTTGGAAACCCTGCAAGTCTTACAAAACGAATACCCGGATCTATTGCCAACACCCCCTAAGGCCTTCGCAACTCTGGATCCTGCGGTGATTTGCTCTACCGCCTTTCAGCAAAAGATTGCCGGACGCCCTCGCGACAACTCCATCTGCATCAACCTGCGCACCTTCCCCTCCGAATATTTGCAAGGGGCTTCCTCCACGGTCGTGCAACAGATTAATGCCTTCTTGCAGAAAGTGGTGTCTAAACTCTGCGAGCTGTATCCTGACCGGGACCTCCATTTGGTGGCCATGCACTATTTCACCATCGGAAATGATGATCGTCGCTTTCTAAGCCAGATTAAAATGCAGCTTCCTAAAAATTTGCATGTCGAGGTGGCGTATCGTCCTCTGTCTTTGGCGGAGACCATGGAAAAATTTTATGCCAGCTCTTTTTGTGTGGGAATGCGTTTCCATGCAGTTTTATTACAGACCCTACTCAACGGCAATAATTCTGTCATCGACTATACCCCAGCAGGCCAAGGAAAAATCAACAGTTTTCTAAAAGATATTGATTCTAATGGATACTACCGGCAACGGACCATCGGTCTCCTTGGAGGAACCGATGAGTCTGGACTTTCCCAGTTTTTCCAAATACCAGAGAAGCCCTTTGTGGTGGATCCCTCCCAACTTACGGCATGCGAGGCCCTGTATCTCCAACAGATTCGCACGACTTTGATGGGAGCCACATGCGCATAGTTCAGGTCAGCACTCAAGACCACGGCGGGGCGGGCATTGCCGCATTGCGTTTACATCAGGCCTTGCGAAATGCAGGAGTTGAATCCAGCCTGTTGGTCGCATCCAAGCACTCTAAC
>DATIQS010000344.1:0-1993 GCA_035470605.1 Fibrobacteraceae bacterium | reverse complement strand
CAAAAAGTCAATGGTGCCAAAGAAGAAAAGAAGTCATCCACGACGTCTTCTAGTAGTTCTTCTGACACGGTCTCCATTTCCAAAGAAGCCAAAGCCGCATCTGAAGCCGCGCGTGTAACCGCCAATGCAGAAGCCATGCCTGATGTCCGCGAAGACCGCGTGGCCGAAGTAAAATCCAAAGTGGAAAGCGGCTATTACAACACCCCCGAGTTCCAGGATCAGTTGGCGGAACGCCTGCTCAAGGAGTTCGGGAGCAATGGATAAAACATCTAAAATCGTCCAGAGCGCAATCTACGCGGTTGCGCTTTTTTTGTTTTTTGCTCAACCTATTTTTGCAGAAAGGGCCTGGTTTCTCGCCAAAGGCCCAGTGGGAGACACGATCCGAGAATTTCAGGTAATCCTGATCCAGGATTCCATCCCCCTTTATAAAGGCAATCACCGACTGGCCCCATCTTCCATCCCTGGTCAAACTTATTTTGCGCATCGCGTCAGTTGGAACGCCTCGTACAGGGGGACTGATACCTTATTTTCTTGGAGTGTCGTGATTCTTCTCCGGACCACAAGTCCCAACTCCCTTTTATGGTTGGATGCTGTCCGCTCAGGAACTGGAGAAAACGAGTGGACGCGGATTCGTTTCCTGGATCAGCCACAAAAGATGGAATTTCACTCCCCGATTTATGGAGACGGACAACACCCTCTTCCCGCAGGGACTTTTATTCCAGAAGAACTGCTCCCCGTACTCGCAACTGAACTTCTCGGACAAGCAACGAAACTGGAGTTCGACGTTCTCTATCCCGTCTGGGAGTCTTCGTACGTACAACGCCAAGCCAAGGTGCATGTCACAATCACCGGCGAGCATCTGCAAATTGACGATGTAAACGCGACCCTAGTACGCTTAGAACGTGCCGACGGAGCCGCCGCCGAAGCCTGGGTTTCCTCCCAAGGTCATCGCCTTTTGCGCTACCGCACCTTCCGCGGACTCTGGCTCGAAAGGATCCAATAATCTATCCCTTTTTTGAATTTGAACGAAGCGCCGCAATGGAACACCACGGACACACTGACAGAGACCATCATCCGGGAGAGCCTGGCTAAAGGGATTCCTTTATATGTGGCAACGGATCATCATGCAATGGTCCTGGATGCCATCTATGGCTTCTCCGCGAATTGGGAAAATGTGATCATTGATGTCCTGAATACCAACAATAACGGCTCAATAGGCCACTGGAGCTTCACCCAGAGCATGTTCGCTGGCTGGAGCGCACTGGATTCCGTTCCCTCCTCCCCGCGTATGCGCGATAGCCTGATCGACATCGACTCCGACGGGGACGGCGAAGAGGACTACAACCGCAACGGGCTCCTGGATTCCGGCGAAAAAGACCCCCTGGATTCAAGCGACGACTCACAATCCTCACCAGAAGCGGTTTCCCTGTTCACCGATTATGCCCTCTATGGATTTGAACGGGTCAAGGTCAACGATGGCGTTTCCTGCGGGTCTTCGGCTGTGGACTGTCCAGTCGGGGCTGCGGGGAGCCTTGCCTTCACCAATGCGGTGGAAATCGGTGTCCAGGCCCAGGTAGGCTCCATCGTGTCCGGTTCTGGCGCTTATTTGCGAAATAAAGCCAGCGTGATTGGGGATGTACTTGCAACAGATTCCCTCACCAGTCAGGAAGGGACCTTCATTGGCGGTTCCTTGTCAGAAAACGCAACCATTGGCGCATCCGTTCTGCCAAATTATCTCAGCCTTCCCACTCTTAGCTTGACGGGTTCAGAATCCGATATAAAAGTACACTATGCAGAAACGCGGGCGTTGGCGCCGGGAGAATACGGCTCCATCAGCATCAACGATGGAGGCCATCTCATCTTGACTGCCGGAACCTACGAATTTCATGATTTGAAATACGCATGGACCGGAGAGATTGAGCTGGACTCAACAACAGGTCCTGTACGCGTCCGGGTAGAAAACGAGTTTATCTGGCATGGCCCCAGGGTCCAG
>DATIQS010000343.1:0-4613 GCA_035470605.1 Fibrobacteraceae bacterium | reverse complement strand
GGAATCGCCGCGTTAACCAGTGATTCTGCTCTTTGCAACCAGAATTGAGCTTCCGGGCTTTGGATAAATGTTGCGGAAAAATCTTTTAGTGCCTTCACAGCCTCAGTTGGCTTGTCCAAAGCGAGTAGAACGCTGACATGATACGTATGCGCCTGAATAAGTCTCTGTGTAGAGTAATGGGACTGATTTTGCATGACATTATTGAGCCAGGCTAATGCCGTATGCAAATGGTCGTCAATTTGGCGCTCGCCTTTTACATATTTGCACATCATAAAATTGGCCAAGACAATTTCAAACGCATCGATAAAATGGCGGTCCTGGCAGAGTTGTTTCTGACAAGCTTCTTGCAACTTCCAGGAAAGATAGGAGGCTTCCACATTGCGGGGAGGCTGGAAAAATTCTTCTTGAGCGGAGTCTCGGTTTTCCAAAGCCAGAGATTTGCGCGTCGTTTGTCCCATGGCTAGGTTGGTAATCTGGTCTGGTTTGAGGATTGATTTAACCTCGCCTTCTGGGAAATGAATGACGAAATGATCTGGACGAACGGAAGCAAAGAAACAGGAAGGACAAACGGCTACACGGTAAGCCGCAAAGTCGATATGCTCCGCATCTGGAGACACCGGGGACCACACGGGGACAATCTCATCGGGAAGCCAAGCCTGTTCATACATGGAGTCGTCCAATACAAATCCGGCCACATCGGTACAATGGCAGACTGGGCATTCCAGTCGGAGCATCTTGAATCCGTTTCCTCCTTTGGCGAGTTGTAGAATGGACTTGAATAGGGTTGGATTTAGATCGTGGAATTCCAACTCAAAGTCGGCCATTGTGGGGTAATGCTTAAAGCGCCGTTGCTGGGTCAGCAGATCAAGAACTTCTGGTTCGCCCCCCACCAAGACAAGACGTTTCCCTCTGCGTTCCAGTTGCTCATCAATATTGATAATGAATCGAAGAGATAGGCTGTCCAGATGTCTGAGCTTTTGAATATCTAAGGCGATATCGTGTTCAGAATCATTGAGATCGGCAAGAATTTGTGATTTTTGCTCGATCACGTGGCTGGTTAGAAAGTCTTTTTCCACCGTGTAGCACAAGTAAGGCCCTCGAATTTGCCGCATCCATTGCATGGACGTAGTATGACAAAAAACTCAAGTAATGACAACCCCAAGAATCGACAATTGTGTCATCATAAATGAAGTTTCCGTTGCGAATCCTCGAAAAATGGTCAATTTTTACAGTTGCTGTCTAAATATTTTTTGGCACGCTTCTCGCGAATGCTTTTGTAAACGGGGGTTTTAATGCCGTTTACTGCTTATGATACAGAGTCTTTTTACGATGAACTGATTTTACCTACTGGGGGGCCTCGTCCTGTGGCTCGCCTTTTGGTACAGCGAATTCAAGAAATTGGCCTTCCTGATTTGCGTCAGCGGGAATTGTTGGCAACCCGTACTTTGCGCAGTATGGGAATAACGTTCAACCACTATAAGGATAATGCGATCAAGGAAAAAATATTCCCCTTTGATGTCATTCCCCGCATTGTGCCTAGGCTGGAATGGGAACGGGTGGAACAGGGACTGATTCAACGAATTACTGCTTTGAATCTTTTCCTGGGGGATCTCTATGGGGAAGGCAAAATTTTGCGAGATGGCGTGATCCCTGAAGAGGTGATTCGTACTTCCAAATATTTCACACCCCAGTGTGTTGGATTAAAACCTCCTGGAGGCGTTTGGTGTCATATCTCTGGGATGGACCTCGTGCGCCATGGCGATGGGAGTTTGTATGTCCTGGAGGATAATTTGCGTACTCCCTCTGGGGTGAGTTATGTGATGGGGTCTCGCGAGGTTTTGAAGAAGAGTTTGCCGCAACTCTTTGGCAAGTATGCGATCCGGCCTGTAGAGGATTATCCGCGTCGTTTGCTGGAGACATTACTTAGTGTCGCCCCTCCTGTTTCCAAGCCCGTTGTGGCGGTGATGACTCCAGGGAGTTATAATTCCGCCTATTTTGAGCACTCCTTTTTGGCCCAGCAAATGGGTGTGGAGTTAGTGGAAGGTCGGGACCTGGTGGTTGTAGATGGAAATGTGATGATGCGTACGACACGGGGACTGAGACGTGTGGATGTGATCTATCGCCGTGTGGATGATGAATTTTTGGATCCTCTTGAATTCCGTTCCGATTCCATGCTGGGAGTTCCCGGAATTATGGATTGTTATCGCAAAGGACGCGTCACCCTCGTCAATGCCCCGGGAACCGGTGTCGCGGATGATAAGGTGGTATACGCTTATGTGCCCCGCATTATCCGTTATTATTTAAACGAGGAACCGATCCTTCCCAATGTCCCCACCTACCTTTGTTCGGAATCTGATTCTTTGAAGTATGTTCTGGAACATCTGGCAGAGTTGGTGGTGAAACCTGCTGGCGAATCTGGCGGATATGGGGTGGTCATTGGTCCCAAGGCGAGTGCCGGGGAATTGGAGACGCTGCGGAAGCGTATTGAGGCGGAACCGCGGAATTATATCGCCCAGCCAGTCCTTTCTCTCTCTCGCGTGCCAACTCTCCTGGAAAATGGTGTGGAGGGGCGTCATGTAGATTTGCGCCCCTTCGTGCTTAGTGGTAAGGATGGGGTTTGGGTGCTGCCTGGTGGGTTAACCCGTGTCGCCTTACGCAAGGGGTCACTTATTGTCAATTCGAGTCAGGGGGGAGGAAGTAAGGATACCTGGGTCTTGCAGGAGGATTTGCCATGTTGAGTCGTGTCGCGGAGAATTTATTCTGGATGTGCCGCTATTTGGAACGGGCGGATGATGTGCGTCGCATGTTGAGTGTAAATCATTATTTGAATTTAGGCCGCGCCCCAGATGCGAGTCAATGGATTCCCATGGTGGAAACCACGGGTGATAAACCCATGCTCCTTTCCCTGTATCCAGAACCTAGCCGTGAAAATGTGTTGGAGTTCCTGTGTCTGCGACCTGATAATCCGAATTCTATCCTTTCTTGTCTGACTTCGGGCCGGGAGAATGCTCGAGCGGTACGCGAAAAATTGCCGATTGAGATTTGGGAGGCCGTAAACGACGCCTATTTGTTTGTACATGGTTTGGATAAAGCCGCTTTACTTATGGATCCCCAACCGTTTTTCAATCATCTTCGAATGGCTCAGGAACGCTTTCATGGAACTCTGCATAGCTGTCTCTCTCAGGCGGAGTCCTGGCAATTTTGTCAGTTAGGGATTTACTTGGAACGAGCAGACAAAGCCACGAGATCGTTGGACGTGAAATACTTTTTGCTGCTGCCTTCTGTACAAGATGTGGGTGGGCCTATGGATGAATTGGGGTGGGAAGCTGTGTTGCGTAGTGTATCTGCGTTGACCAGCTTCCGGCAACAATGGCATCGCCTGAGTGCGGAAAATGTGTTACGCTTTTTACTGTTCGATAAATATTTCCCTCGCTCCATGCTTCATTGCTTGTCGCAAACGGATCAGATTGTGCAGGCTTTGTCTGGAGAAATCCCGATGGATGTTTCCCGTTTTCCAAATGCCGTCGTTCGTCAAGTTGGGCAGCTTCTAGCACGTCTGCGTTTTACCACGATTGACGAAGTAATTCAAAATGGGGTTCATGAATTCCTGAATGAGGCGCAGATCCAACTGAATCAGATCGGGGATGCGATCCATGACACCTTCTTCAATGTCAAGCCGTCTCATCCCGTAGCCCAGGGATTTTCACAGTGAGTGATACGCAGTCTTGGAATGAACTCCGTTTACCGGAAGGCGCGATCCGTCCCCATTGGCGCTATGTGTTTGAAGCCTGGGAGCGCATGGGAAAAGAGGATTTGGCAAAACGGGAGGTGGATTTAGCCTCTTTGTTGCGCACGAACGGGGTGACGTATAACATCTACAAAGAGTCCAATGAAAAAGACTGGCCTCTGGACTTGATGCCTTTGATTATTCCGAGCAGTGAGTGGGCGTCCTTGGAGCGGGGCTTGATTCAGAGGGCTGAGCTGCAGAGCCTGATTTTTCGGGATCTAAATGGGGAACGTCGTCTCCTGGCGGAGAAAATTCTGCCTCCAGAGTTTTTGTTTGGTCATCCAGATTGGATGCCTGTGGCCTGCCCACCACAAATTACGGGAGCGGCGTATGTGCCGTTGGTCGGGTTTGACCTGACCCGAGGCCCGGATGGTCAATGGCGGGTCTTGGCGGATCGGGTGCAAAACCCATCTGGCGCGGGGTATGCTCTTCAGAATCGTGTGTTGCTTTCCAAGGTGTTCCCTAGTTTGTATCGCGAGGCCGGGGTGCATCGCTTGGTTCACTGGTTTCGGGCTCTACGTGCAGAGTTACGAGCCTCTGCACCTGCGGGTGTGGCCCCTCCCCATGTGGTTCTTTTGTCCCCTGGACCTGGGCATGAAACCTGGTTTGAACATTCCTATTTAGCGACTTATCTTGGGCTTACTTTGGTGCGTGGACAGGATTTGGAATTACGGGGTGATCGTCTTTGGGTTCGGTCGGTTGGGGGGGATCGTCCTGTGGATGTAATCTTGCGGCGAGTGAATGATGCCTGGTGTGATCCCCTGTATTTACGGCCAGATTCTTTGCTCGGTGTCCCGGGACTCGTACGGGCGGTACAGGCGGGAAC
>DATIQS010000342.1:0-16445 GCA_035470605.1 Fibrobacteraceae bacterium | reverse complement strand
TGCGTCTGACCACTTACCGCCTGCTTCTCGATGATCGCTTGCTGTTCTTGTCTTGTCACTGGTTCCTCCGTGTTGAGGTGACCAGTTAACTTTCATCCTTTTCCAATTCATTTTGTAGATGCCTTCGTCGGACGGATACCCAGTATCTGTCTTTCGGGCTCAAAATCCCGTTGTCCTTGGACAACCCGGCCCTGGCCTCAGGATCCCTCCCCATTGCGGAGTCCTGGGCCAAGGGGTTTTGCTATTTGAGGTTCACCATCTGGGTGCAGAGCATGCGGACTCCGTTGAGGCGGATTTCCACCCAGTAAAGTCCCTTGGGCAGTTTTTTCCTGTCGATGGCGAGCGTGGCCACTCCAGCGGAGACGTTGCGGGACAGTGCTGCGGCGCATTTGCCCTGCAGGTCGAACACCCGGAGCTCCGCGTAGCCTTCCTGAGGGGACTGCAGGAGTCCCCGTTCGACATCGTAGGTCAGCGGGGACTGGCTGTAGGCTCTGGACTGGAACAGGGTGGTGGAGGTGTCCTCCAGGGTGGTGTCGGACTCATTCCATAGGGTGACACCGGCCACGTCGAACTCGAACTCGTCGATGTTGGGGCCTCCGTTGGAACCGATGGAGCTGAGCTTGAGGGTGTTAAGCCCTTGGGTGAGGTTGATGGACAGGGCCACGGAGTCATAGGTGGTCCAGGTGCCGGTCTTGGCAAAGGGTGCGGCTCCTAGGAGAGAGTCGTTATAAAGGAGTTGCATGTGCCGCGCCGCCGCGGTGGTGTCGCCATTGGCAAAACGGATCACCAGGGTGGCTCCGCTTTGTGTGCTGGTGGCCTTGAGTCTCCAGAGGGCGTAGCTGTCGGAGCTGTTGGTGAAGTTGTAGTAGCCGCTGTCGATCCAGCCTGCGTTCTTTTCTTCGTAGGCTCCCACGCCTTCATAAGGATAAGCGGCATTTACCAGGGAGAGGATTGAAGAAGGCATACTCATTTCCATGGCCTTGGCGACCACCGTGATGGTGCCGGAGACCGTATAGGCGTCGGCCTCTTCGTCGCCGCCAGTGGTGGTCAGCGTGAAGGTGTAGGTGCCTGCGCTGGTTGGTGTCCCGCTCAGGGTGATGGTGCTATCTGTGGTGTTCAATTCCGCCGATACCCCGCTGGGGAGGCCCGTGGCCGTGATGCCCGAACAATTGGCGTAGCTATAAGCAACGGGCTCAATGGTGTCCCCTAGTAGAACGATTTGTGTGGAGGCGCCTGGTCCGACATAGCTGATTTTTGGTGTGGGGGTACTTCCGATCAGGGTGATGTCCGGGGAGGGCCAGTTGGCGGTGTCGGCGAGCCAGAATCCCAAGTGGGGCGGCTGGTTGTAGGCGGTCTGCTGCCAGGAAATGGCGTCGCGGTACACCGGATCTTCCATCAGGGTGTAAAGACGGTAGCTGGTCAGGGTGGTCGTGGTGAAGATGATGAGCGAGTCCGCATTGGTGGTGCCATAGACGATTTCTTCGCGCCAGTCCCCGAACAGGTCGGCGACCAGGCTGGGGGTTGCCTTGGTGCTGTTGTTGGACACGACATAGTTGCTGCTGGTGGGATAGCTGGCCAGGGCGAGCAGCGTGCTGGACTTGCTTCCGGTCCATTTCGCAATGGTGGTGCCGTCCAGGTATTCATCGTACAGGTCTCCATCCCAGTAGACGCGGAAGTTCACGCTGCCGCGGGAGGTGGAGATCTGCGTGCCGGTGGCGGAGAAGGTGCCCGTGCCACCGGTGGACCACATCTCGTATCCGTCGTAGGTGGAGTCCACGTCGGCGGCCAGTCCGCGTCCGTTGTCGTCGCTGGTCGCCCCGCCCCAGATGATCTCGCCCGTGGCGGCGTCATGCAGCTCATAACCATAGGTCTCGTAGGCGGATTCATCCTCGTGCACCTCCCAGACCTCCAGGCCGTCGCGGCTGGGCAGCAGGTCACCCAGGTGCATGGCGTCGCCGTGTCCCAGGCCGGTGCGGTACATCAGGGTTCCGTCGTGGTCCACCGCGCAGGAGCCTTCGATGATCTCGTCGTAGCCGTCTCCGTCCACGTCGCCCGTTGCCAGGTTGTGGTTGCCCTGTCCGTAGCATCCGCTGCCGCTGGTCGCCGCGTTGTAATACCAGCGCTGGCTCAATGAGTCGCCATCCCAGTCCCAGGCGGTGATGGCCATGCGGGTGTAGTAGCCGCGCTGGAACACCGCGCTCGGCTTGGTCCCGTCCAGGTAGGCGATGGTGGCCAGGAACCGATCCACGCGGTTGCCGTAGCTGTCGCCCCAACTGGACACGGTTCCGCGCGTGGGCACGTATTCCACGGTCGCCAGCTCTTTGCCGGTTTCTCCGCTGAATACGGTCAGGTACTCAGGGCCGGTCAGGATGTAGCCCTTGGAGTTGCGGTACACCGTGGCGTCGGTGTCGTTGGCTGCGGGGCCCAGAGACAGGTAATTGCCTGTGCCGTCCTTGGTGCCCGGGGCGGTCTTGCACATCACCTCGGCCTTGCCATCGCCATCAAAATCGGCCACCAAAAACTGCGTGTAATGTGCGCCTGCGCGGATGTTCGGTCCCAGGTCGATGCGCCACAGGCGTTCGCCCGCCAGGGTGTAGCCGTCCAGGTAGACGTCGGCGGTGTAGCCGGATTTGGAATTGTCCTGGCTGTTGCTGGGATCCCACTTGAGCACCAGGTCGAGCTTCCCGTCGCCGTCCAGGTCGCCCGCGCTGGCGTCGTTGGCGGAGTACGTGTAGCTGGTTCCGTTCAGGGTGCCACTGCTGGGGGCGGAAAGGGGAATGGATACCCAGAAGTTGGGCAGGACGGAAACGGTGTCATCCGCAGCGTATTCGGTGCCGTTCACCACGCGGCGCACCGAATAGGTGGAAGAGGACGTGCCCGAGGCGTCCACAAGGTTTGTGGATGCTGTGATGGGAGAGGAATTCACCAAGGTGGAGCCCCGGTACACGTTGAATCCGATGGAACTGTTGTCCGTAGCCAGCAGGCGCCAGCTCAGGAACACCCCGCTGGAGACCTTCACGGCGACTAGGCCCCGGTCCAGCTTTTCCATTTGGCGGCTGGCGGACAGCGGCCCCGCCAGCAGCAACAGGCCAAGCAGTATGCCAATATGCGTTTTCATGGTCTCTCCTTTGGTGTTTCCGTCAGTTTGTGCGAATTTTTCTCCAAGATATTTTCGCGGTCCTAGGTAAATAGGTCCTGGAAAAAATCCAGTTGATTTTGAATTCAATGGATGACATCACTCTTTATTGCAGTTTCACCATTTTTCCAGCGGCGACCAGCTTGCCGTCCAGGCGGGTTTCCACCCAATAAATGCCCTTTGATAGCGAACTGGGGACAACGGAGAGGCTGGATTCTCCCGCCGGGACGTTTCTGGCCTGGTAGGCCGCTTGTTTGCCCTGTAGGTCATAGAGCGTGATTTGTGCAAATGCGGTCATGGGGGCAAACAGCACACCCCGCACCGGATCGTAGCTTGCGGCGCCTAGACCTTTTCCGGGGCTGGAAACCTGCGTGGGTACAGTGTCCGTGGAGTCGTTCCATAGGGTGACTCCCGCCACGTCGAACTCGAATTCATCCACGTTGGGGCCGCCCTCCGACCCGATGGAATTGAGCTGCAGGGTGTTGAGGCCCTGGACCAGGTCAGCGGAAAGGCTGACGGAGTCCCAGGTGGTCCAGACGCTGGTGGAGGCAAAGGGGACCGCGCCGAGGACCGTGTCGTTCCAGGTGAGGGACATGTGCCGCGCTTCCGTGCCGCCGTTGGCGAAGCGGATCACCAGGGTGGCGCCGTCCTGGGCGGATGAGGCCTTCAGCCTCCAGAGGCCGTAACTGGAGTCGCTGTTGGTGAAGTTGTAGTATCCGCTGTCGATCCATCCGTCGTTCTTTTCTTCGTAGGCACCCTCGCCTTCGTGCGGGTAAGCCGCGTTCACAAGGGAGAGGATGGATGCCGGAGCGGAAACGGTGGTGGCCTTGGCCACGACAAGGAACGTGCCGGTCAGGGAGTCCGCGGTTCCGATGCCTCCCACGGTATAGACAGAGAAGGCGTAGGTCCCTGCGGTGGTTGGCGCTCCGCTGAGGACAAGGGTGCTGTCGCTGGTGTTCAGTGTGGCGGAGACCCCATCCGGCAGGCCTGCTGCCGCTGCGCTGGCGCTGTTGATGTAGGTGTAGGAGATGGCCTCAATGGAATCCCCGAGCAACACGATCTGGTTGGTGTCCCCATCGACGTAGGTGATGGTCGGGTCTGTGGAGTTTACGGTCACCGTGACAAAATCGGACGTGCCTGTCAAACCATCATTGTCGGTCGCCACAGCGATGACCGAGTAGGTTCCAGAAGACAGTCCGCTGACACTCACGCTGTAGGGGGAGGAGGTGGCGGTGCCTACCAGGGTGGTTCCGATGTAGAACGCGACCGAGGACACGGAGCCGTCGGAATCGCTGGCGGTGGCGGTCAGGGTGAAGGCTCCGGTGGAGGTGGCGCCATCGGTGGGGGAGGTCAGGGATACCGTGGGCGCCTGGTTGGACAGGCCTGCTGCGGTGTCCCGGTCGGAAGGCATGTCGGCCCATTCCGCTCCCATGCCCGCCTTGTTGGAAATGAGGGTGGGCAGGTCGCTGACGGTGTTGACCGTGTAGCTATAGGAAGGCGTGAACACGCTGGTGGAATCTTTGGGCTCGCTGATTTGCGTGTAGGAACCGGTTCCGTCCACGTCCTCGTAATAGAACTTGCCGACGGTTCCCGCAAAGGTGTTGTTTTTGGACCAGATGTAGCCGTAGTTCTGCTGGAGGCACAAATAACTCTTGGCATTGTAGAAGTAATTCGACTCCCAAAGGACCTGGGTCGTATAGGTGGAGGTCCCATGGGCAGCCAGGAGATAATAGTTGTTGAAGTTGAAATAATTGTTCAGGATATGCACCTTGGAGGCACGGGAATCGGACACGACCTTGGGCACGCGTCCAGAGGTGTTCTTCCAATAGTCGTACGCATAGGTGAGTTCGGCGTTTTCAACCAAGGCCACATAGGGGTCGTACTTGTAGCAGTTGGTGTCGTTCTCGCCGTCGTACACCGACCAGGTTACGGAGTGTCCCTTGGCGGAATCACCCCCCAGGTCGTTGCCGTCGGAGATCCACTTGAAACTGCAGTGGTCGATCCAGAGGTTGGATGTGTTGTCGGAGCTGATGCCGTCGCCGGCCTCGATCATATGGGGGTTCACGTCGTAGACGGACAGGTTGCGGAAGATGTCGTTGCCGGATGTGGAGCCGCTCAGATACATGGAGGCTCCGCGGAGCGCCGCGCCGCGCCCCATGCCGATCAGGGTTTTGTTTGCCTTGACGTAAATGAGCCGGTCCCAGCGATTCAGGGAGGTTGCCAGGCTTTCATCCGAAGAGCAGGTGCTGTCAAAGGTGACGCGGAAATAGATGTTGGATGAGTTTAGGTCGCTCGATGAACATTGTCGGGTGCACCATCCGTAGTTGCCGCTGCCAACGGCCGTTCGTGTGTTGCGGAAATCGTAGATGCCTTCCGGAATCAGGATGGTTTTGGCGTCCGATGAGGTCAAATAGGAAATGATCGTGGCCATGTCGCTGGAAATCACCGTGTCGCCGGAGGCTCCCCCTGTGGTGGATGCGCCAAAGCCGATGGGGGCGATGGTGAATGTGTAGCGCAAAACGGCCACAGAGTCGCTGCTTCCAGAGGACCAGATCCATTTCGCGTTGGTGGACGACGCGAACCCGGACAGGGTCGATCCATTGGGCATGGTGGTGGCGCTGTTGCCCACCGTGGCCGCGCTCCAGGAGTCATCGCTGAACGAGCTTTGTTTCCAGGTGTTGGATGTCACGGAGGCGCTGGCCTTCCAGGTGGCGTTGCTCACGTGGGTGGAGTCCAGTTCATCGATTTGCACCAGCACGCCGCGCGATCCATCGTTGTCCGCGCCAATGACTGTGATGGTGTTGGTTCCGGGCAGGAACGTCATGGGAACGAAGGTCACCCGCCCCGCCTGGTTGTCCTGGGCGAGCATTTGGCCGTTCAAGTACAGGCGGTAGCCGCCATCCGCGACGATCCAGATTCCCGGCCCGTTGCCCCCTGAATAGGTGTCGCCGATGAGCTTGCAGTTTACGGAATCTCCACTACCCAACGCCGTTGAGGTGGGAAGGGTGGCGACCTCGGTGACGGGGACCGCGCCAAATCCGTAAACGGAGCATGCCAGCAAGATCAACATCAATGTTTTCATAGGAACAACTCCATCGGTTATTGCAGTTTCACCATTCTCTCCGCAGAGGAACGCTGTCCATTCAGTCGGATTTCAATCCAATAAATGCCCTTGGGAAGAGAATTTGAGGCGATGGAAAGGCTGGAAACGCCTGCGGAGACTTTTTCCTCCCGATAGGCAACCCGATTTCCATGCAGGTCATAGACCCTCAGTTGTACAAGTCCGGACATGGGGGTGAACAGCACACCACGCACCGGATCGTAGCTCGCTGCGCCCACGTTTTTTCCGGGGCTGGCGATAGCTGTGGTTGCGGTGTCCGTGGAGTCGTTCCAGAGGGAGACCCCGTCTACGTCAAACTCGAATTCATCCACGTTGGGACCGCCCTCCGACCCGATGGAATTGAGCTGCAGGGTGTTGAGGCCCTCGACCAAGTCTGCGGAAAGGCTGACGGAGTCCCAGGTGGTCCAGGCGCTGGTGGAGGCAAAGGGAACCGCGCCGAGGACCGTGTCGTTCCAGGTGAGGGACATGTGCCGCGCCTCCGTGCCGCCGTTGGCGAAGCGGATTACAAGCGTGGCTGGGGATGCCGCCGTTGTCGCTTTCAGTTTCCAGAGCCCATAGCTCGTGGAACTGTTGGTGAAGTTGTAGTAGCCGCTGTCGATCCATCCGTCGTTCTTTTCTTCGTAGGCACCCTCGCCTTCGTGCGGGTAAGCCGCGTTCACAAGGGAGAGGATGGATGCCGGAGTGGAGACGGTGGAGACCTTGGCCACGACAAGGAACGTGCCGGTCAGGGAGTCCGCAGTTCCGGTGCCTCCCACGGTATAGACGGAGAATGTGTAGGTCCCTGCGGCGGTTGGCGCTCCGCTGAGGACAAGACTGCTGTCGCTGGCGCTCAGTGTGGCGGAGACCCCATCCGGCAGGCCTGACGCCGCTGCGCTGGCGCTGTTGATGTAGGTGTAGGAGATGGCCTCAATGGAATCCCCGAGCAGCACGATTTGGTTGGTGTCCCCATCGACGTAGGAGATGGCCGGGTCTGTGGAGTTTACGGTCACCGTGACAAAATCCGAGGTCCGGGTCAGGCTGCTGTCATCCGTGGCGACGGCGACGATGGAGTATGTGCCGCTGGCAAGCCCGCTGACACTCACGCTGTAGGGGGAGGCGGTGGCGGTTCCCACCAGGGTGTTTCCGATGTAGAAGGCGACAGACTTGATGCTGCCGTCGGAATCGCTGGCGGTGGCGGTCAGGGTGAAGGCTCCGGTGGAGGTGGCGCCATCGGTGGGGGAGGTCAGGGATACCGTGGGCGCCTGGTTGGACTGTCCCATGGGACGGTCATATTCAGGCATGGCACCATAGGGGCCGCCGACACCGGCGTATTGGGGAATCACCGTGGGCAGGGTGGACACGGTCCGCTTGGTGTAGGAGTAGCTGGGGGAAAACACGTCGTCTGTGGGCGCCGTAGTGGAAGAGGTAGAGGTTGTTGCGTTGTAATAAACCGCGCTGGAGCTGTTGGCCACCGTGTTGCCGGTCCAGTCGATGTATCCATAGCTGTCCTTGTCTGAGAGCCAGGCGAAGGCGTGATTGACATAGTTGTTTTCATACAGAATTTCGGAAGTGACGGAGGAACTGGTCCCCTTGACGCCCGCGATGAAGTAGGTGTTCGTGTCAACGTAGCTGTTGAAAATATGGACTGTGCTGGAGTTGGCGTTGCTGACCACTTTGGGGACACGGCCCATGGTGGCATGCCAGTAATCGTTGGCGTAGGTCACCTCGGCGTCTTCCACCAGAGCCACATAAGGATCGGTGGCCCAGCAGTTGTATTCGTTGCGGCCATCATAATCCAGCCAGGAGACCGTGGTTTCGGTGGTGTATTCCAGGTCCATGCCATCGGAGATCCATTTGTAGGAGATATGGTCGGCCCAGAATTTTCCTGTACGGTCATCGCTTTCTCCTACAATAGTCAAGCCGTCACTGGCTTCCACTAAATGGGGATTGACGTCGTAGATTGCGAGGTTTCGATAAATCTGGTTTTTCGCACCTTCAGCGATGCGCATATTAAACGACGCGCCTCGCAGATAGGCACCACGTCCCATTCCAATTAGAGACTTGTTGGGTTTCGTGGTGATCCAGCGGCCCCAGATTTTCAGGCTGTCAGAAGCGGGGACAATCGTTGTCCCATCAATGCCGGAACATGAGTTTGCACTGAAGTTGATGCGGTACATGGTGTTGGAGCTGTTGGCATCGGAGGATTCACAGGCTTTTTTGCACCAGGTGCGGCTATTGGCGGTGGCTTCGGGCACGGCATAGCGGAAAATGCGGAAATCGTAGGTCCCTTCGGGGATCAGGATTGTCTTGGTGGTGGCATCCTGCATGGCCGCCACAATGGAGGCCGTGTCGCTCAGCACCACCACAGTTCCATCTTCTCCGCCGGTGGTTTCCGCGCCGAACCCAATGGGCTTGATGTAGAATACGAAGCGGAGCACAGCCTGGGAGGCCGAGTTGTCCGCCGCCCAGATCCATTTGGCGGAGGAGCCCGTGGCAAAGCCGCTGAGAGCTGCCCCGCTGGGAGTGGTGGAGGCGCTGCCGTCGGCGGTGGCAGATGCCCAGGAGGAGGTGTCGCTGTACGTTTTGTTTTTCCATGTGCTGCTGGAGACGGAGGTGGAGACCTTCCAGTTGCTGCCGCTCACGTAGCTGGTGTCGAGTTCGTCGATCTGCACCAGGACGCCCGGGGTCCCGTTGGTGTCCACGCCCACCACGGAAACCGCGTTGGCGCCGGGCAGGAAGGTCATGGGGACGAAGGTCACCCGACCGGCCTGGTTGTCCTCGGCCAGCAATTCACCGTTCAGGTACAGGCGATAGCCGCCATCCGCGACGATCCAGATGCCCGGACCATCGCCACCGTTGTAGGTGCGGCCGATCAACTGGCTTCCCACGGTGTCCTCGCCTCCCCAGGTGGTTGCGCTGGGCAGGGAGACCACTTCGCTGACAGACACCGCCGCCAGGGACCACACTGCGCAGAAAAGCAGAAGTGCGGGCGTTTTTCGCATGAGGAACTCCTTTTGTTTGTAAACTAAAAGCAGGCCCGGAATAACCCCTGCGTTAAATTTTTATTCGTTGTCCATGGACAACCAGGGCCAGGGCTTTTCCGGTTTCTGGTTCAGATAGGTCAGGCGGATCCATTCGGCGGAACGGGCGACCCCGCTGATCTCGATTTCATCGATCAGACCGACAAAATAGTAGAAGTCCGTGTTTTCCTCGCTGAAACAGATTCGTCCAAAAACGATGTCCTGGTCCGTGTTTCTCGCCGAATCCGCAACTCCCACGCTAGCAATAGAGTCCTGTAGAGAGTCATCGACAAACAGCCGGGTCTCGTCATTGCTTTGGGTGACCGTGAGCAGATGCCATTGGTTTTCCACTGTCGAAGTGTCGGCTTCGGCCAGATAGTCGTCGTAGGAGGCTTGTTCCTCTTCATAGTTCACAAATTGCCAGCCATGGGGATAGTAGTACATGAGATAGTACTGGTAGGCTCCCTTGGACAAGATAAAGCGGTTGGCGCTGATGTCCGTCACATTCACCCAAAGGGAGATGGACAGGGTATCCAGGTAATTGAAATTGAATACACTGCTTGCCGTATTGGGAATCGTTACATAGCTGGAACGCCCGTCATACAGAAAAGCCCGGCCAGCGACGCCGACGGAGTCCGTGGTGCCAGTAGGCTCGCCATCCCAGCCATTCCCGGACGCGTCCGTCGCCACGGATGTCCCTTCATCGAAATGCCAGACGCCGAGATAGCCGTTGGAGGAGGAAAAGGGCGTAGAGGCGCTTGTGGCGGTGTCCCCTTCGGAGTAGGTGAGCCAAATAAATTGTGTGGAATCTTGCGCGTATAGGGTGTCCAGTTGCGCCCAGAATTGTCCTGCACTGTCCGTTGCGCTCCAATAGCTGATGGCCAGCGGAAGCTCCGTGGCACTGTCGGATTTCCACGCCTGAAAGCTCCCGGCTTCGGGACTGATGACTGTAAAATCGATGCCGAGGCTGTCTGTCCGCAAGGACAGGGGGAAGGCAAGCAAGTCTTCAGAAAGATCCGCGCCTGTCGCGGATGTGTTTAACTTCACCTTCCAGGCCAGGTGGATCAGTGGGGGCGAATTGACGGGCAACGTATCGTCGGATGTGACCGTCAGGCCATTGATCTGGGATAGGATTTCCCCGTCCAGAGAATAATATTTCAGCAGGGGCAGGGACTCTGTGGCCGGTAGGGAATCCACGAAAATAGCTCCGAATTTGACCACGACAAAGCGCAGAATGCTGGTCCCAGAGACCACTACGTAGCCGCTGTCTCCATCGGTTTGCGACTCGGCCTTGATCCGCAAGGCGCCCGGGAGTTGTAACGCCCCGTTGAGGGTGTCTGTCTGGCCCGAATTCAGGGAGATGTGCGAAATCAGCAGACGCATACCGCTGGCGGTGTCACAGGCCTCCAGGGCGCAGATTCCAGTTGGCAAGGAATCTAGGACGTAGGCCCCCGTGGAATCCGTATAGGTGATGCGCGTGGAGGACAAGGTATCTTGCTTCGCATTGAACCCTTCTGGAACGCATTGGACCTGTGTGTGTGCCGCAGGAGTTCCATCCGGTAATTCGAGAATTCCCACCAATTCTGGATTTCCGGACTCCGCGCTGTTGCCCCCAGCTATCTGGCGGTCGGAACAACCCATAAGGAGAGCGAAAAAAATACCGCAGGCAATCCAGCGCCTGTGCCTCACCGACGACATATTCCAAATCTAAATCCAAGCTGGAAGTGGAGTGGATTTGGTTGGAAATTAAACGTTGTCCAGGGACAACTTTCCCATTTCGGGTTGTCTTTGGACAACGCCTAGGTATAAAAACATCGTCAGAATTGCAGGCAAAGTCTAGATTGAAATTATGGCACCGAAAGCAATGCCCCGCAAGATTTATGAATATCTGGACTATCGGGTCTATTTGCAGGACTATTATCATTTCCGCAAAGCCAACCAACCGACATTTTCCTTACGTATGTTGTCCGATCGTATTGGCTTTAAAACGAAGGATTTCATTCTCCGGGTGATGCGAGGAGAGAAGAACCTGTCCGCACAAAGTGCTCCCATGGTCGCCAAGGGTTTGGGGTTCGGAAAACGGGAAACAGAATTCTTTGAGGCGTTGGTCTGGTTTAACCAATCCCAGGACACGGATGAGCGCAACAGTTGGTATGATCGGATGCTTGCCGTACAAAAGGCTGCGCGTTTTACGGATCATCAGTTACTTTTGGCGCACTATCAATATCAGGTCTATTCCGACTGGCGGCATCTGGTCATCCGTTCCTTGATCGGTATGAAGGGCTTTTCTGGGGATTACGTGGCTTTGGCGGCGCAGGTACATCCACACATCCGTCCTGAGGAGGCGAAAAATTCAGTCGCTTTACTGGAAAGTTGCGGCTTGGTTCAGAAAAATGCTAAGGGTCAATATGAACTTTGCCAGAGTTCCATCACCACCGGAGACCGTACCTCCAAAACCGCGCTACAGGGCTTTCACCAGAGTTGCCTGAAACTAGGCGCCGCCGCCATCGATACGGTGCCTCCATCCCAGCGCAATATCTCAGGACTGACTCTGGGCATCTCCGCAGGGACCTATGCCCGCATTGTGGAACGCATCTGCGCGTTCCGCAAGGAGATCGCGCAAATCGCCGAGGAGGATGATTCCGCTGACCGTGTATATCAGTTGGATTTTTTGCTCTTTCCGCTGTCAGAATAAATTAACGTTCCCGAATGAAAGGTTATTGGATCTGGATCGTTTTGATTCTGGCGCTAGGGGTTGTCCTGGGTTGTTGGCGGGCGCAGAGTCGGATGGCTGAATTGCGCCAGACTTTTGAAACCCTACAGCATGAAAATCAAAAACTCAAAGAAAAAAGTCAGGCATTGAATTTGCGTTTGCGAAGCACGGATAGTCTCCTGCAACTCCAATTGGAGGAATCCCGCCATATGTTGAAAGACTTGCTTGCTCGCCGGGAAAAGCAGGATTCTGCCTTGGATTCACTTCAGAAATCTGTTTCTGTGGCGGACTCCTTGCGACAGCTCATTCTAGATAGATATCGTATGGACATGACCCGAATTTCTCAGAGGGGGTCATGATCCGTTTCCTTCCGTTTTTGCTTTTCTGCGCGAATCTTTGGGCGGTCTCTCACGTGGACACTCTGATTCTGCACCCCGATGGAAAGGACCTAGCGATTCCTTATCAAATCAAAGGGACTCCAGGGAAAAAGGCACGATGGGACACCGTGGTCTCTACCGCATTGCCCTCTTGGGAGGCTTTGGTTACGCAAGCGCGTGGGCAGGAAAATTGTAAACAGTGGAATGAGTTGTTGGAAATCGGCCAGCGTAGAGACAGCCTCTGTCGTGTCGGTTTTGCAGAGATGCAACATCAAATTGATCTGGAAACAGAACGATCCACAAATTACCAGAAATCTTGGAATGAACTTCTTGACTCTCAAAAAAAATGCACACAGGCTTTAGATGAGTGCACTGCTGTGGGCAAAAAAGCGGTTGCGCCTCCCCCGGTTAGCCGAAGCTGGTGGTGGGCTTGGTTGCTCGGGGGCGTGGCGCTAGGGTTTGGAACCGCATTCATTCTAGCGGACTGAGTATCAGAACTCCTTTAGGGCCTCATCCTCCATAGGAATGATTTCCTCTGCAGAAACGTGTTTCTGCATTTTCTTCCCCTGGAGACCGTTGGGGTTCCCATTTGAATTTGGCTTCGGTGTCTGGTGGGGTAAGGCCGTATGTTTGGGATGGTGACTGATCGGTCTTACCATCGGAGTTGCGGAAGCCTGGGTAATCTGGAATTGTCCCACCATGCCTTGCAATTCCTCGGATTGCGAGCTGAGCTCTTCGGCTGCACTTGCGCTTTCCTCGGCATTCGCGGCATTTTGTTGCGTGACTTTGTCCATCTGAGAAACAGCCGTGCTAACCTGTTCGATTCCCTGGGCCTGCTCCTTCGAGGCGGCTGCGATTTCCGAGATCAGGTCGTTCACTTTGCCCGCGCCACCGGCGATCAGGCTGAAGGAGTTGGAAACCTCCTCTGCAATTTTTACGCCATCGTCCGCGTTCTTCACCGATTCTCCGATCATGTCGGCAGTGTTTTTGGCGGCTTGGGCGCTGCGTTGTGCCAGATTCCGGACTTCTTCCGCAACCACGGCGAAACCACGTCCCGCTTCGCCTGCTCGCGCAGCTTCCACGGCGGCGTTCAGGGCCAGCAGGTTGGTCTGCATAGCAATCTCATCAATGGTTTTCACGATTTTGGCCGTCTGGTCACTGGATTCCTTAATGCGGTTAATCGCACCACTCATCCGTTCCATGGCTTCCGATCCGGTTTTGGCGGAGTCGTTCGATTCTGCGGAGAGAGTTCGCGCCTGGGCAGCGTTGTCAGCGTTTTGTTTTGTCATAGAGGACATTTCCTCAAGGCTCGAGGACACTTCTTCCAGAGACGAGGCCTGTTCGTTTGCTCCCTGAGCCAGGGATTGACTCCCCGCGCTGATTTGTTGTGCGGCAGAAGAAACCTGCATTGTGGCCTCATTGACTTGTCCGAGAGCCTTGTCAAGATTATCCACCGCCATATTCAGGGCGGACTTAATCTGGGCGAGCTCTCCGTTGTAATTGCCATTCATACGGGCCGTCATATCGCGGTTGGCCACCTTTTCGAGAACGGCGGCCGCTTCCTGCATGGGTTGGATCACTGCATCGAGTGTTTCGTTAATCCCTTGTACGATACTGCGGAAATCCCCTTGATGTTTCGAGGCGTCAGCTCGGGAGGAGAGCTTCCCTTCCACGGCCGCTTTGGCCAGGGAAACCGTATCCTGCGACATGCCCTGGATGGCGCCAACCATCCTTTTGAGGGCGGCGAGCAACATCCCGGTTTCATCCGAGGAATCCACGTTGATCTCGATGGAAGTATCCCCTGCAGCGACCTGATTTGCCACCTCCATGCAGCGAGCAACTGGTCTTGTGATCGATCGGGTGATCAACCAGGCCGCGCCAAGTCCCAAAGCCAATGCGAGCAATGCCAACATGAGGAGCATTTGCCGGGTATCTGCGGCGAGTTCGCCAGCGGCAGCCCCATCTTCATTGGCTATTCTCGTCTGGTAGGCGATCAGCTCATTGATGCTTACCATATAGGAATTTTGTAAGTCCCTGTATTCAGTTAATAGAATACTGACCGCCTCTTGGCGCTTTCCTGCCCAGAAAAGATCCAGCATCTCTTTTCGTTTTGTGAGGAATGGGGCGCGGTGTCCTTCAACGGTTGCTAACAGTTTTTTCCCTTGTTCGCTTCTTATCGTTTGTTTTAAACTATCCACTGTGGCCGTGAGCACAGCTCCGGCCTCTCCGAGACGGCTCTCCTCCTTTTTCATGGTGGCGGTGTCGGCTACGAGGAACATATTGCGGATGGCACGTGCGGCCACATTGAGCTGATTGACTAGCACATCGGCTTGATGGACTTTGACCATGCGATCCCTGACCAGCAGGTCGATGTTTTCGTTTAGTGTTGTCACGCGGGTGATGCTTACGATCACTAGGACGGCCATGAGCACGATCATCAGACCAAAGCCTAGGCCCAGACGGACTCCGAGTTTCATGTTTTTGAACATGGGGATTCTCCTTGTTTATGTTTAAAGGCTTCCAGCGGCGTTCTTGATCGTGGTGATTTCCGCCACGGAGAGCACCCGGTCGATATCGAGCAGAATTTTGACGGACGGACCGATTTTTCCAATTCCCAGGATGAACTCGGCATCGATGTTCGCACCAAAGCTCGGCGTTTCTTCGATATTTTCTGCGCCGATGTCTAGAACCTCGCGCACCTCATCAATGATGGTGCCCATGGTTACGGTGCTTCCCGAGTGAATCACTTGCACCACAATAATACAGGTGCGTTCCGTGTCCTCTTGATCCTCTAGGCCAAATTTTCGACGCAAATCCACCACGGGAATCACTTTGCCTCGCAGGTTGATCACGCCGCGTAGATAATCTGGAGTCCTGGGAACACGAGTTACCGCTTGCATGCGGATGATCTCTTGCACCTTAAGAATTTGCAGTCCATATTCCTCGCCTCCCAGACGGAAGGTCAAGTATTTTCCAGCGAGTTGCATTCCGAGTTCGCTCGCCTCCGTTTTTGATTTTTCCATAGTCGCCATGATCGTTCTCCTTCTCTGACTAAGCTGCTTCTTTAGCAAGGCGCACAATGCCGGATACATCGAGGATTAGGCTGACTTCGCCGTTGTTCATAATCGCTCCTCCAGAAATTCCAGGAACCTCCGACATTCCCCCGCCGATATTTTTGATCACCACTTGCTGCTGATCCATGATTTCATCGGTTGCGATGCCACATCGCTGTCCAGAGGCATCCTCTACCACCAGGATCACCCCTTCCTCAATGCTGTGTCTTTTCCCTGGGATCCTCAGGATTTTATCCAATCGGACTACGCGCACAATTTCGTTGCGGATGCGAATGATTTCGCCTTTTCCTAGGACGTGTTCAATCTGTTCCGCTTTCGGTTTCAGCATCTCCACGACTTGGAGTGTCGGCAGGATGAAGCGTTCCTGAGCAACACGAACCACCATTCCGTCAATAATTGCTAGGGTCAGGGGCAATCGGATGGTAAAGCAAGATCCTTGCCCTAGTTCGCTGTTGATTTCCACGCTTCCACGTAAGGATTCGATATTCTTTTTCACCACATCCATGCCCACGCCCCGACCAGACACGTCAGTCACTTTTGCCGCCGTGGAAAAACCAGGCAGAAAAAGCAATTGGTAAACGTCTGCATCGCTGAGATTCGCATTGGGAGGAACGAGTTTCTGTGTGATGGCTTTGTTTAAAACTTTGTTGCGGTCGATCCCTCGTCCGTCATCCTCAATCTCGATATAGACATTGCCCGCGTTATGGTAGGCACGCAAAGTGACTTTTGCTACGTCTGGCTTTCCACTGTCTCTGCGCTCCTGAGCTGTTTCGATCCCATGGTCCAAGGCATTGCGAACCATATGAACCAATGGGTCGCCAATGTTTTCCACCACAGATTTGTCCAGCTCCGTGTTTTCCCCTTCCATCACGAAATCTACGCGTTTCTCTAGTTTCTTGGAAAGGTCGCGTACCAAACGAGCCATTTTTTGGAAAACCCCTTTAATAGAAACCATGCGAAGCGACATGGAAAGTTCCTGGATCTGCCGCATAATCAATTCAGCCCTGGCCACCTTACGCCGCAGA
>DATIQS010000341.1:0-2553 GCA_035470605.1 Fibrobacteraceae bacterium | reverse complement strand
GCTCAGGCGGTGCAGGCCTTTGCGGCGAGGGTCTCTCCCCATGTGGACATGAATCCCGTCTTGCTCAAACCAGGTTCGGATCAGCACAGCCACGTCGTGCACTGTGGGCGAGACATCGGTCCCATGACGGTCAGAGAATATCATCAGACCTTTTCGCAACATCGCCAAGTGGCCTTGGACGCCTACGATCGTTTAGCCGCACAGGCGGGAATCATGGTCATGGAAGGTGCGGGAGGAATTGCGGAGATCAATCTGCGTGATCGCGACCTCAGCAACCGTGAAGCGCCCTTATATGCCGACGCAAAAATCTTGCTGGTGGGAGATATCGAACGAGGCGGGGTATTCGCTTCTCTGCTGGGCTCTTGGATGTGCTTAGAGCATTCCCTGCAAAAACGGGTCGCTGGATTTGTCATCAACCGATTTCGTGGCGATGCGTCTCTGTTGGATTCAGGAATCGCCGAATTGCAAACGCGCACAGGCGTTCCCACGTTAGGTGTCCTCCCTTGGAGGGATGACCTTTGCTTGGGCGATGAAGACTCCATGAATCTGCTTGAAGAAGACCTGCCCGATGAAAAATTCATCCGCATTGGGGTCATCCATCTTCCTCATCTATCCAACAGCAACGACTGGGCGCCACTTAAGCAAATGCCCGGTGTCGCCGTCTTCCTCTCCCGCAATCCGCAAAAACTACAGGAGGCAGATGCTCTAATCCTGCCAGGGACACGCACCACCCTCGCGGACCTGCGCTGGCTGAAGCAGCATCACTTGGATCTGTTGCTACAAGATTGGAAAGTCGCTCGCCGCCCTCTATTGGCAATCTGCGGTGGGATGCAAATGCTCGGCACCGGCATCGCTGACCCCGACGGTGTGGAAGAGCCCGGCGGAGGTGAAATGCCTGGCCTCGGACTTCTGCCCATTCGCACGGAGTTCCAGTCCAAAGACAAAATTGTGCAACCGCGTCGCGGAACGATTTTGAAATCTGCCCGCGAGAGTGCAAAATGGATGACTGAGATAGAATCTATGCAGGGATATGAAATTCACAGCGGAACGAGTAAATATGATTCGGCGAGCGCAGAGTTCCAACCCTGGTTGCAAAACGCCAATGGTGAATCAGAAGGCTGGATGGATCCCGAAGGGAGTTTTTTGGCCAGCTATTGGCATGGGATGCTACACCGTCCAAAATTTGCACAGGCTTGGGTCAATTTTGTAGCTCAAAAGGCCCACAAAGAAATCCACTTTAAATTTTGTGGCAACGAAAACGCTCAATATGAGTGCCCCACTTTTCTCCGTCCTGGCTTGAAGATTGCGGAAGACTGGATTGGCCGTTCTTTATCCTGGACAGTGCTTGCAGAAATTTGAAAAAATTGGCAAACTCGGGGCGTGTCTGTTCGATATCTTCTAATCCCGCTCTTCTTTGTCTTTAGTTCCGTTTTTAGCGAAACACCTCGTATTTTGCGCGTTGATATTCATGAGGATGTCTCGGGAAAGGAATCCTTTTCTCAGGTGCAACAGGACGCTCAATGCCAGACGTCCTTTCATCCCGTACAAGAGGATATTTCCTGTGCTAAACGCGCAGGTTCACAATCCCTCCGTTGGCAGACCAGTTTCATAGATAGCATCTATAACTTGACTAGGTCTCATTCTGCGTTCTGGTATCGAATCGAAATCCAACGTGCTGAAGATGTGACCGCACCTTTATATTTAGTCATCAAGTCCTCTTTGCAGGATTATGTGGATGTCTATTTCGCGGGCGATTCTCCAGAAAAGGCTTTGTTTATGGGAGATCGTCGCCCTTTTTCTGCTCGACCCGTCGCTTTTCGTTATCCGGTGGTTCCTGTGGATTTTCACCACACAGGAAAATAAGTTGAACTGTTTGTTCGTATTTCTAGTCACGATGGCCTGCTAGAGTCCTTCAATTTTCAATTACTGGATGCTTATCATTTTGCCATGTACACCAGCCGGGATAGCATCTATTTAGGATTCTATTTCGGAATCTTTTTCATCCTTCTGCTGTTTTCCTTATCCAGTTCGTTATTCTTTCGAAACCGCACACAGACTTACTTCCTGCTGTTCCTGATCTTTTCTTCTTTTTGGAATCTCATTTTCAATGGATATGCGGATGAATTTATATGGCCAAACACGCCAGTCGCCAACTTTTGGCTGATGGTGTCTTTGACTCTTTTTTGTCCGACTTTCGTTTTGTTTGTCAGCAATTTCCTGCGTCTATCCCAAAATTTCCCCTGGGTGGACCGACTCCTTCGTGTCTTTGTCGTGCTGCTTTTTGTTCCATCCTTATTCTTCCTTGGAGGAGATCATTACCGTTTGTTCTTTAACTGGTCGATGCCTTGGGTCTTCCTTCTATTGGTTATCCTTTTTGTGTGTAGCGTTATTTTAAGCCTGCGAGCGCAACGAGAAGCGCAAATCTTTTTCGCCTCATGGACGGTTCTTTTTGTCGGTTCCATTCTATACATCCTGAAAGTATTCGGAATTCTGCATTCTTCCTTATGGACAGATTTGATCTTACACATGGGCGTCCTATTCCTTGGAATCATC
>DATIQS010000340.1:0-3329 GCA_035470605.1 Fibrobacteraceae bacterium | reverse complement strand
ATTTCGTTCTTTCCGCTTATGCCCCATCAGCAAGCGTGACGTATAACCCAGAATTTGAAGGCGCTGCCGCAGGTGCCATGTCAGAGAAAAGCAGGTTCCCCCGCCCATCCACTGATCCAGATCGTTCTGGAAACAGTCATCGAGTCGTTGCGCTGCATCGGCACTTCCAGATTTGGCAAAGCGCAGAATTTTTCCAAGGTTCTCATAGGTCACTTCGGAGAATTGGGCGCACAGCCCCAGAATGTCCTCGGGAATGGCCATACGAAAATCAATAAATGCGGGCCATCCGAGCTGAATTTCCCCGGCGGGTGCGAACTGTGACGATGTGCATACCCGTGGAAAGAGGTCCCAAATTCAGCGTATTCACACCGGCGCTCAGTTCCCCTTGGAAGGGACGTGCTTCCAGACGTCCCAGCATGTCATGAACCTGCACGGTTACGGTCTCCTGCGAGGGCAGAGTTAAAGACAATTGTTGGTTGTTCAGCCTCCAGGAAAATCCATAGATGGCTCGCAGAGAATGAATCGCATCACTCGCGCAGTCGACTTCGGTCCACCAATAGCCATCGGAAGCGTCGGCATTGATCCAATCTGGATCTTCCGTGCGTTCGGTGTTTTCGATATAGCACACCCCATCGTCCATATTCATCAAGCCGCTGTTGTAGCAATGCTCTGAATAATCGCCGACCCCATTGACAAATTCGATGCAGGCTCCGTAGTCCCCAACAGAAACCGAACCTGAGCTGGAAACGCTGGAATTGACTGCGCTGGACGAAACAGAAGCACTTGATGTCGCTGAGGAGGATGACGCCTTGACAGAGGAGGATGACACCTGACTGGATGAAGAAATCGCACTACTGGAAATCGCTTTGCTGGAGGTTGGGGTCGCCTCTGCAAAGTTGGGCATATTGCCGGACATGAGTAGGCCCGTCAGCAATTGCATACAGGAATGGAAATAATTGGAGCTGGTATAATCTGAAATTTTATATGTAAAATCCAAAATGCGATCGTAGGCACTGTCGAGATAGCCCTGATTATTTGAATTGGACATCATGGAGCACCCAAAAGGCCCGATGAAGGCTGGTGTGGAATAGCCGCTCTCATAAACCGTGCCACTTTGATAATATCCCGCTTTGATTTTGTAGACGGTCATATTGGATTTGACCCAGCTAGCCAATGCGTCGTTTTCTGACTTTGCGCTGGAATGACCGAACCAAGAGTAGGCGGTTGCTAGGCGCCAAGGACCACGGGATGCATCGTAGTAAAACACACCGGATACAGCACTGTTGCCCTGAACCGCATTTCCTGAGTTGTCACACCAGTCGCTGATCAGTCCTGTGGAACTATAGGAGTTTGCGGCATATAGCGAATAGTTCGCGGTGATCACTGAGGACCAGAAGGAACTATTGCCATCATCTACTGTTTTGAAAAGTTCATAGGCAGCGGGCGCGGAATAACCTGGATTTTTGTAAGAATCCCAGGCATCGCCAGGTTTCATGATATAGCTCCCATCCACCTCATTGTTGCGGATAGCCGCGATCAGGGTCTTAGCCGCAGAAAGGTACGTTGCGTCGCCCCACTGATAATAAGCCATAATCAACGCCAAGGCGACATCTTCTTCGGCATCGGTCGCTCCGTTTTCCCCTACCGTTGAATTGAATCCCTGGATTTTCCAGTTCATGACCCCATTGCCATTTTCATGAGCCTGGTAGTAAGCCCATAACTTGTTAAACTGGCTCTGGTAATCGTCGCTGGCATCGCTGAAATAGACTAGAATGAGCATACCATAGCCGATACCTTCGGACACCGTATACGTGGTATCATCAAACTTGATGCGCGCGTAATTGCCTGACTCTGAATAGTAGTTGGAATACCATTTGGTGAATTTTGTTTTTAGAGCCGAAGACTGAGGATCTGTGGCATTGATCCCATATGGATAGGACCCTTCCTGTGGATAAGGGAATTTGGGACTTGCTACCACAGTTGTAGCAGCTATAGCAAAAATCGCAAAAGCATAAAATTTCATAACGAATCCCTATTGGTTCCATTCCCAATGAACCTAGGGCATAAGATAGATTTGAAGGAACTGTTCGTCCATTCCCCAAAGCAGAAAGCCTGGACGACCATGTCCACAAAAAAGGCTCACCATTTGTTTTGTGAGCCTTTCAAATTGCTATTTCCAGAGCAGATTTACACCGCCGAACATCGCTTTCATATTCGCAATGAGGGTATCGTTTGACGTGCCACGTCCAACCAGGGTTTGCGCATTCCCTCGCAGGGTGATCTCAGACAGAGCCTGCCCAGACCAGATCGGATCTCTGGACGAAACCACCGACTGGTTGTAGCTCAGTAACTCGACTGGTAGATTCTCTTCGCGCATCAGAATCAGACAAGCCTCAATAGGTCCGTCTGCGGAAATGCCTTTCACCTTGTGCACCCCGTCCTTCTGATAGCGAAAGACAAACTGGCGGCTATCAGGCAGCACCTCAACATTCGAGAAGACCAGGCGTCCATCGCGATTGACCAGCTCCTTGCGGAACACGTCCAGTACCCGATCTTCGAACAGTTCTCCTTCCGTTTCACTGATTTCCTTGAGGATTGGTTGCAATTCCGCCGCTTCGTCGATGGAAATATTGTAACCGCAGTTTCCGATCATCTCATAAACCGCTGTCTTGCCAGACTGGGATGTGAAGGTGATCACGTCGTTATCCTCGCGGCCGATCAGACTGAAATCAATGGGGCGGTAGGCGCCCTTTTTCATGCCCTTTGTTTTGGAGGCTCCATCCTGGTGGATCCCGGAACGGTGAGTGACCGACTCCATACCGATTAATGGTGCCTTGGTGTAAATAGGGATATTGGACCACTTGGAAACCAACAGAGCCGTCTCATAAATTTCTTCAAAATTCATCGGGACAGCGACGCCACAGTTATGCAAAGCGATCGCAACTTCGTACATATTCGTGTTGCCTGCACGCTCACCCAGACCGTTCAACGCGGTCTCCATCTGAACCGCACCAGCAAAGAAACTCTCCACCGTACTTGCAGTGGCCATGCCCAGATCGTTATGGTTGTGCACCGCGATGGTAATGTCCTTGGGTAAGGCGTCGACAACCTGGCGAACCATGTTTACGAACAACATTGGACGATAGCGCTCCACTGTATTCGGCAGATTGATTGTCGTCGCACCAGCGGCGATTACCTCGTGAAATACGTTCAACACAAAATCCATGTTCTCTCGACAGTCGCCGAAATGTTCTGCGGAGAACTGTACCGTTCCCCGATCACCGACCAGAGACTTCGCGTAGGCCACCGCATCTACGGCTTTGCGTTTA
>DATIQS010000339.1:0-10448 GCA_035470605.1 Fibrobacteraceae bacterium | reverse complement strand
AAAGCGCAAAAAGAAGCGAGGTCGCGGTGAGAGCGCGTTCCCCGCCGGAAAGGGCGCGTACACCACGCATCTTTTTGCCGGTGGGCCTGGCGTTCACCTCGATTTCCGCCTCCAGAGGATCAGTGTCCTCCTGGAGAGTGAGTTTGCCTTCGCCACCGATCATCATCGAGGAAAAGACATCCTGGAAGTTCCGCTGAATCTGACGGAAGGTATCGAGGAAGCGCTCCCGAGCAATTTTATCGAGTTTTTCGATGGTGCGCTCCAAGGAACTGCGGGCGCGGTCTAGATCGTCAAATTGGGTTTCGACTTCCTGGAGGCGTTTCTTTTCCGCCTCGTAGTCCTCCATAACTGAGGCGTTGACCGGGCCGATTTCCTTGAGTTTCGCTTTGAGCTCACGGACCTCACGAGGGGAATCCTGTTCATCGTATTCCACGCAGGAAAATTCCGCTGGATGATCCAAATCAAACTCCCAGGCTTCAAAAATGCGTTCCTTGAGGCGGTCGTGGTTGGCCTTGAGGGTGAGCACGCGCTGTTCGATGTCACGGAGTTGAGCATCTTGCTCGCGGAGCTGGGCGTTCACCTTACGGATCTCGTCGTTCCATTCCTCCAAAGCCCCCACCAGCACATCATATTTCTGTTTGGCTGCGTCACGGCGGGATTCCACTTCACCCAGACCTTCGTTGCGAATTTGAATCTGTTCTTCCACAGCGGTCAGCGCAGCGACAATGCGATCGATGTCCTGATCGGCCTTGTGAATTTCCGCTTCCCGATTTTCAAGAATCTTCCGATGCAAATCCAATTGCTGGTCAATGCCTTTCAGGGCTTGCCGCCCATTGGACAACTGCATGACGGTTTCTTGTTGCCGGGATTTAATGGCACGCAAATCGTCTTCTTGTCCATGCAATTGGAGTTCTAATTCCTCTTGCTCGCTGGTGACTCGCGTCAAATCATTTTCACACTGCCGCAACCGACTTTCCGCTTCCGCTAATTCCTGATCAGAGAGTCGTTCCGCTTCGGAACGTTCCTGGCGGGCAGCGAGGTCGGCCAAAGACTTATCCAACCGACTGCTTTGGTCCAGCAACGCTTGTTCGCGGGCACGGGCTACGCGGAGAGAGGCGTCAGCTTCGCGAGCGCGGGAGACATGCTCCTGACGATCTGCGACAAGAGAATCTCGTTGCTGATTGAGTTCTTCCACCTGTTCCTGATGGGATTGGAGGGCGTTACGCACCTGCTGAATGTCGTTCTGCAGCAGGGTTAGCTTTTGCTGAATTTCCTCTGTCTCTACCTTACGGGCTAAAATCCCGGCCCCATCCCCTTTCCCCTGACCACCGCGCACTAAACCTGAGGTGTGCACCGCCCGTCCTGCGGGAGCGACGAACCAAAGATCCAGACCCGCATGGGTAGAAGCCAGACGCAACGCAGCGGCAAAATCCGTTACCAGAATCCAACGCCCTAGAAGCCAATCCACCAAAGGGACAAATTCTGCCGGGGAGTCCACCAAGTCTCGCACCCCGGAAACAATCGCGCTGTCCTGGGGAATTTCTGGACGGGACCAACTATTGGCAAAATGAGGGAGAGCGAGTCCGACACGTCCGGCCTTTGCCGCATCTAAGGCATCAAGGAGCGTCGTTGCCTGCTCAGGGGATTTCAGGGCCAAGGCCTGCATAGACCACCCCAGGCAGAATTCCACTTCGGGTAAATGGTCGCGGACCTTTAACTGGTCGGCCAGGGAGCCAATAATGACATCGGCACGATTTTCCAGAGCCCAACGAGCACCAGCATCCAGCCCCGCTCCCGCGTGACGCATGTGTTCCAGAGCGTCGTGACGGGACTGCAGAGCAATACGCTCCCGATCCAGTTCACGGTCGCGCTGATCCGCTTGTTTGTAGGCTTCACGAGCCTCTTCCAGGCGACCGTCCAGGACTTGCAACTGTTCTTCAGAAAGATTTTGGGCTGCTTGTTTCTCAGAAAGAGTTTCCGTTTGCCGGACGATCTCCGCAGAAATCTCTTCGCGTTGGCGGGACAGACTAGCCTGTTCCTGCACCAAGGCCTCAGATTGAATCTGCAATTGACCAAGCTCGGCATCCACGCGCTCCCAACGAGTCTTGAGACGGCTCACATCATCCCGGGCCTGGCGTTCCGTTTGGGTAAACAGACGACGCTGTTCCTTGAGTTCTTCGACCTTATCGCGCAGAACCTGACAGGTTTCTTCCAAACGTTCCAATTCTGGAACCAAGTCGCCGGAGGATTCCAAATTTGAAATGAAACGTTCACCCTCTTCCCGTTGTTGGGCCAGGGACGCGATTTGTTCCTCGCTTTGCGAAATTTCCTCGCGGAAACGGCGCACGTTGGTTTCCAAATTCTGTCGCTGACTGCGCAGCAGGGCGCATTGGCTGTTCATTTCCTGGATCTGGCGGTTGGCATCCTGCACCTGGGTTTCCAGACCACGGTAGTCCTCCTCCTCCCCAGAGATGGAAAGGCGCTTTTCCTGGAGTTGCGTTTCCAGCAGGGTAAGGCGGCTTTGCAAGGAAGACTGGGAATCACTGACCTTGCTGCGTGCCTCGCCGAAAAGCTTTAGATGTTCGGTTCCTTCGGAATATTTATCCGTGGCCATGGAAACTTCCAGGCTACGAAGCCGATCACGCACGGCACGCCATTCCTGGGCGCGAGCCACCTGCTTTTCGTGCTGGCGGACGCTGGTGCGCACGTGGCGCAAATTATCCTCCAGACGCTCCATGTCCAACCGCACGCGCTCTAGCTGCCGGACGGTTTCCTTGCGTTGCTGCTTGTATTTGCTAACGCCGGCAGCCTCCTCAAAAAGGACACGGCGGTCCTCGGCCTTGTCAGAGAGAATAGCGTCGATCATTCGTTGTTCCATCAACGAATAGGACGCGGCGCCCATTCCAGTATCATAGAAGAGGTTTTGAATGTCCTTAAGGCGACACTCCTGGTTGTTAAGCAGGTATTCTGTATCGCCACTCCGGTACACGCGACGGGTGATCTGGATTTCGGAGAATCCGGTGGGTAGGAGCCCCCGGTCGTTATTGATCACCAGGGAGACTTCAGCCATGTTCATGGCCGGGCGATCCTCTGTGCCGGAAAAAATCACATCCTGCATCTTGGACATGCGCAACTGATTCGCGCGTTGTTCGCCAATCACCCAGCGGATGGAATCCACAATATTGGACTTTCCGCAGCCATTCGGTCCAACCACGGCCGTCAGGCCGTTTCCAGGGAAATGGACCTCCGCCTTCTGGGCAAAAGATTTAAACCCAAAAATCTTTAACTTCGAAAGATACACGCGCGAATAATAGCAATTCCGGTTTCCCGGGCCCTCCTCTTCTATCCGTCCAAGGACTGGAATTTTGTTTGGCAGGGGAACGCTCTGATTATATTCTCAGAAACCTTATCCATAGATGGTCGAGAATAAAGAAGCGCTTGATTTTTGGATTCTGTGCGGGGGCTCTGCTGCTTTCTTGTGAGAACAATGGAACGACTTCAGACAGCGCTACACATCAGACTTGCGAAAGGCCCGCGGATAACGCCTCAGTTCTCCAGCCCCAAATTGCTATCTTCCCTGGGAAATGAGTTCAAACAAACCCGATTCCGGCTCCCGACCATCCCTCCTAAAAAGGCTCCTGCGTGGTTTTACCCGCGAGGTGGTCATCCCTATTTCAATGGCTCTCGTGGTCATCTTTTTCGTCATCCAGGCGTTCAAAATTCCCTCCGGGTCTATGGAAGATACTCTCTTAGTGGGTGATTTCCTTCTGGGACTCAAGTTTGTCTATGGGACCCCGTTGCCTTTCACCGAAAAGCGTTTGCCCGCGATCCACGACCCCGAACCGGGGGACATTGTGATCTTCCGCTTCCCTGGCGATCCAGAATATCCAGACTACGATCCCCATCGCTATACCCACATCGCCAATTTGTTGATGTTTGGCAATCTTTACTGGGACAAAAATCCTTCCCAAGGGGAGCCTCACCTGGTGCATTATCCCCTGGGACCTAAGGATTTCATTAAGCGTTGCGTTGCCAAGAGTGGTCAGGTTCTAGAGGTCCAGGACGGAGTCCTATACACCAACGGCAAGCCACACAAGCTCCCCGGTTATGGTAAATATTTGGCCCCTTTCCGCGAACCGACTCCCCGCGATTTCTTCGGCCCCATCCAGATTCCCTCCCCCGGGGATACATTCCACCTAGACTCCCTGCCCATTGTCCGCTTGTGGTTCGCTAGATCCCTGATGATCCAAGAAAATCCAAACTCCCGTGTGGAACTGGATGTCCAACTCCTCGATCCCCAAGGGAACCCGGTTCCCAATTACATCTTCCCCGAATTTCGCGCACCGATCTTTAACCACAAAGGGCTCCTCGCCAATATGCTGATCGGCCAAATGCCACTGGAATCCCGCGAGCATCTGCGCCTGGGAGACACTGCCGTCGGACGTCTCCCCTTCGCCTTCTTCCACGAACTGGCCCGAACCGGATTCATCGCGCAGCCCAATCCAAATCCAAAAGGATGGATTCGCACTGTAGGGTATGATTCCTTTGACGCCTCGCAAATGGAAGATCTAGAAGCCAACGTGGCCGTCCTGAACGCAAAGTTGGACAGCGCCGCCACGGATTCTGTATCCACCCAAGGACATTTCCACTTGAAATACACGGTTTTGATGGACGGAGAACCTGTGCATGACTACATCCTCCAACAGAAAGCCTATTTCATGATGGGAGACAACCGAGACAACTCCCAAGACAGCCGTTTTTGGGGTTTTGTCAGCCAACGGAACATCAAGGCAAAAGCCTTCATCATCTACTTTTCCTTTGACAACGCGGACAATTCGTTTTCCTTCACGAACCCCGTCAGTTGGTTGCGCATTCCATTCCAGACCCGCTGGTTGCGCTTTGGCAAACTGATCCAGGATATCGGTCGTCCCTGGGAATAATCCATGGACGGAAAAGCGCATAAACTCGTCCCGTTCCTGGTCCTTCCTCTATTGTGGACCTGTGCGACGATGGTGGCTCCCAGCGGAGGGCCTGAGGACAAGAGTCCGCCTCGCGTAGTTGCGGTCTATCCCCCTCCACGAAGCGTGAATGTTTCCACCACCGTGGATGTGCGTATGCAATTCAACGAATGGATCATGAGCACCGTTCCACGCACCGCCATCCGCGTTTCCCCACCCCTGGAAGAACGCCTCCAAACCGAGGTGGACGAGGACAAACTGCTCCTCACCTCCAAAGCGAAATTAGATACGCTTACCACGTACACCTTTACGGTGAGTTCCGTTCTGGAGGATCTGCACAAAAACCACGTAATCCGCCCCTTCCAGCTGGTCTTCTCCACGGGTCCCCAAGTGGATACACTGCAAGTCCGTGGATGGGTGCAACTGCCGGATTCTCTCCAGCGTAAAAAGATTTTTCCCACCGTGGGACTGTATCCGATCGGGACCGAAAACCGCGATGCACGGAAATACCTAATTAAATTACGCGACTCCACGTTCATAGGTCCTGATAGTGCCCCACGCCTCCTACAGGAACCCGTCCTGTTTATGAGCCAAACCGACAGCCTGGGGCGTTTCCACATCGATGGAGTCGGACCGGGACACTATCGAATCGCCGCATTCCTCGACCTCAGCAATGACAATCGAATCGAGCCCAATCTGGAAATCGCTGGCGTTGGTGAAAAGGACATACAGGTGGATAGCGCGTTTCACGATTCGCTTTTTTTCACCCTAGGAGACCTGGACACCGCTTCGGTGCGCATCACGGGAGTCTCGGTACAGACCTCACATTTGGCGCTCTTGGATTTTTCTCGCATTCTGGTGGAAGATAGCAGCACCTGGAATTCCTGCGGTCTCTGGAACAAGGATTCTTCTCTATACGCCCGTCCTGACCTCGCCTGGATCACTCGGGACAAGAATCAATTGGCCTTCTGGTTTGATTCCGTAGCCACGGACTCTACCTATCTCATCGGTTGCATTGCCGGTCAGGACTCCCTTGGGCGCATGGTTTCCTCCCAAGGAGGACGAATGCAGGTCCGCTGGATTCCCGCCAAGGACTCGTTACCCACACAGCCCCCGAAATTCAAAATTTTGAGTTCCAACCCAACCACTGACTCCCTGCCAAGCCTAGAGCTTGCCTACACCTCTCCAATCCTGGGAGATTCGTTGCAAGCGGATCTACGCCTGATCAATCTTCGGGATACGTTATCCGTAACCGTGGCCCAATCCAGCCCTGTTCGCCTGCGCATTTTCCCATCCCAACCGTTACCCATGGGGAGCAAATTTCGACTGGTGCAGCTCCACTATGACACCCTGAAATCCCACGCGGACACAACGGCCGTTCCTGAAATCAAAACCTCCGCACGCACGCTGGGAAACTTCGAAACCATCAACCCCATCAAATTGGCTTCCCTGGAAGCCCAAGTTCCACGGGGGACAGCAGCCACCCAAGTTGAGCTGCGTGCAGTAGACAACAGTTGGCGTTGGTCCACCCAATGCTCACCCAAGGGACATTTTCTCTTTGACCGCATTCCCGAAGGTCCATATTTCCTATCCTTCTATCAAGATTTAAACGGCAATGGAAAATCCGATCCAGGTTCCCTGGTTCCCTATCATCCCGCCGAGCCATGGCGCCCCCTATTGGACACCATCTGGGTGGGCAAAGATTCTTCGGTTGTCGCCCTTGATTCTTTACTTTCTACTGTCAAGCTTCCATAAAAGGACCCGCCATGACCCTGCAAAATTTTATCGCCATTGACCTGGAAACTACGGGTCTCGACAATGATAAAGACGAAATCATCGAAGTGGCTTTCGTGCGCTTCGTGAATGGCTCGGCAACTGAAACCTTCGACTGTTTGGTAAAGCCAGGGCAACCCGTACGCCCCTTCATTCATACATTGACCGGCATTGATCCAGAAGAACTCGCCAACGCAAAGCCTTTTGCCGAAATTGCCCAGTCCATTGTGGAGTTCATTGGCCAGGACCCGCTGGTGGCTCACAACGCCTCCTTTGATGTGCGCTTTTTGAAACAGGCTTTGGAAAAGGCCGGCCTCCCCCTGGGGTTGCATCCGGTGTTCGACACACTCCTATTTTCACGCATCATCTGGCAGAAAGTCGCCAACCACCGTCTGGAAACCCTATTAACGGTTCTGGACATTCCTCGCGAGACGTCGCACCGAGCTCAGCCCGATGCCCGCGCCTGTGGTGAACTCTTTTGCCTCGCCCTAGCAGAATTGGAGAGATTATCCGCCTTTGAACGTCAAAAAATCGCTCGCTTAGTTCGCGGGACCTCCTGGGAAATTCTGTTCCCCTTGGAGGAAGGGGACGAGGCGCCCCTCCAGTTGCTTCCTGCATCTGTTCCGCCTTCGGTGGATGCGACACGTCACCCCAAGAGAGTTCACGATTTCTTTGCTCCACAGGGTTTTCTGGAAAAGCATCTCCCCGGTTTTCACTCAAATCCCCACCAAGCCCAATTCGCCGAGATGCAGGAACGCAACCTATTCAAAGGAGGGCTAGCCGTCCTAGAGGCCGGCACCGGCAGCGGCAAAACGCTAGCCTATCTGGTTCCCTCTATTCTCAAGGCCGTAGAAACCGGTGAACGCGTGGTTATTTCCACCGCCACACGCGCTCTGCAAGAACAGTTGTGGCAAAAAGACTTGCCTGCCCTGGCGCCCCTGTTCGGTTCCGCATTAAAACCCGCCATCGTGAAAGGACGCAACAACTACCTCTGTCTCCGAAAATTTATGGATCACCTGTCCCATGCAGATATTCTGCTGACGCCAGAGGAGCGCGAGGGAATTCTGCCCCTAGTCACCTGGGTGGAGCACACGGAGACCGGAGACGCAAACGAAAATTCTGGATTCCATGTAGGACGCAATCGCCAGCTCTGGATGAAGCTGGCGAGTGATTCCTCTACCTGCGTTGGCCAATCCTGCCCTTTCTTCCAACGCTGTTTTGGATTGGAGGCTCGTCGGCGCGCCCAGAACGCCAACTTAGTCCTGATCAACCATGCCCTGTTTTTACAAGATTTGGCACTGGATTTCGCCCTGCTGCCCCCGTATGAACACATTGTGTTTGATGAAGCGCATCGGTTACCTCAGGCGGCCCATGAAGCCTTTGGGAAACGAATCTGGTTCTTCCGCCTCCGGAACCAATTAAAGTTGCTCGCCCACGTGAAAAGTCCTCAAAATGGGATTTTAGGCGACTTGACAAACTGGTGTGCCACACAAAATCCACCACTTACAGAAATTCCGCCTCTATTCGATCCGATCCGCAGCCAAATTTCGGAAAGCGAAAAGACGTTGCACCGTTTCTTCTTGAAGATTGGGAAAAACATCAAACGGTTTAACGAGAAAGACGGGCTCCGCTATCAAGGGAGTCTTTTCATGGAAACGCAAGCCGATTCCAAACCTGTGCTCAACGCATTAGAAGCCCTCCTTTCCTCCTTGCGCAATTTATGCGAAATATTAACTTCAATGAACGCCACAACGGCATTTGTGCGTGACTTGGAAGGATGTATTCAAGAAATCGATACATTCCGCAAGGATTTCGACTTTGTCACCCACGCCCAACGTGAGGATTGGGCTTTCTGGATGGAAGAGCCCGGCAATCCCCATACCATCGTGCTGTATGCCCAGCCATTGCACCCCGGCAAACGCCTAACCGAAAAATTCTATCCCTGGATCAAATCAGCCTTATTCACCTCCGCAACCTTGTCCGTACAAGGGGGGTTAGAATACTATCTCGAACGCATGGGCATGTCCGATCCTAGTCTTCCACAGACAAAGAGGCCCTTTGCCCGCATCCTTGATCTTCCCTTTGATGTCAACGCCAAGCGCCGCATTCTCATCGCAGATTTTCTACCCAAGCCCAACGACTCGGCCTTTCAGAAAGCCCTGGATGAAGTTCTGTGCGCTGTCCTGCCGGGACTATCCGTTTCTAGTATGGTGCTTTTCACCTCCCTCGCTTCGCTGGGGAAATCCCACGAAGCCCTCTCCCCGATCTTTAGCTCCCAGGGGAAAACGCTCCTGTCTCAACATACCGATGGGGCCATCGACAATCTGGTGGAAATTTTCCGCAAGAAAAAAGGAGCCTGCCTGATCGGGGCACAAATGCTCTGGGAAGGCGTGGACCTTCCGGGGGACTCCCTGGAATTTCTGGTGATTCCGAAACTCCCATTCCCCACCCCGGGAGACGCTCTAATCCAAGCACGAGGAGAAGAGGTAAAAGCCCGTGGCGGCAACAGTTTCAAAGACATATTCATCCCCGAGGCGGTTCTTGCATTACGCCAAGGAATTGGGCGTCTTATTCGCAACAAGGAGGATACGGGAACGGTTCTTCTACTCGATCCGCGCCTGGTCCATGAGAATTATGGGAAATCCTTTACGCGACTCTGGGGGGGCAAACACGAAGTGATGCACAACCTGGATGAGTTGCGCGAGGCTCTGCAAACCATCAGCCAGAAATAGCCTCAATCCTCCGGTCGCAGGTGCTGGCACGACTTACACCGCGCCGACGTCGTGATGCAAGAGACTCACGCGGAGACGCGGAGGGCACGGAGTTCGGCATAAGGTTCGCTGTTGAACGACGAGCTGCGCCTCGCGGGGCGCTTGTTTGAACCACAGAGACACAGAGACTCGGCACGAGGTTCGCGTCGCCGACGTCGTGGTGTAAGAGACTCACGCGGAGACACAGAGCTCGGCACGTGGCTCGCATCGCAGACGTCGTGATGCAAGAGTCTCACGCGGAGACACAGAGTTCGGCACGTGGCTCACTGTTGAATGACGGGGTGCGCATCCGCGGGGTGCTTGTTTGAACCACAGAGACACAGAGGCTTGGCACGAAGTCCGCGTCGCAGATGTCGTGATGCAAGAGTCTCACGCGGAGACACAGAGACTCGGCACGAGGTTCGCATCGCAGACGTCGTGATGCAAGAGTCTCACGCGGAGACACAGAGCTCGGCACGTGGCTCGCTGTTGAATGCCGGGTTGCGCATCCGCGGGGCGCTTGTTTGAACCACAGAGACACAAAGGTTCGGCACGAGGTTCGCGTCGCAGATGTCGTGGCGAATTCTGCACAACGTTGTGGTGAACTCGGCGCAGCCCGTGGTGGCGCGAAAAGCGGGCCGGGTTGCCTATTTCCATTTTTTCCCACAACGCAGGGATTGAGAACTATCTTTCCACATGATTTCTCCCCTAAGGAGTTTGCTATGAAGAATTTGATCCCTGTTTTGGCGTTGTCGCTGCCGGTTGCAGCCGTCGCTTCGAGTCTCACCCTTTCTGCAGGGAGCATTGCTGCCGATAGCACGTGGAATGCGGACACGGTGCTTGTGGGCGGAAGCATTGTGGTGGAAGCGGGCCACACCCTGAACATCTCTGCGGGTACGCAGGTGCTGTTTAGCGGCGCCTATTCCATTCATGTGAGCGGCCGCCTAGTAGCCAGTGGTACCGCGAC
>DATIQS010000338.1:0-3764 GCA_035470605.1 Fibrobacteraceae bacterium | reverse complement strand
ACGGATTTGTCTGTTTTGATGATATCTCCGTCCTGATATGCCAGTTAGGCTTTAGCCGTTACTGGCACAGATCCTCAGCTGAGGAAAGCTTTGCTTGGTTACGGAGACATATACTCCACTGAGTACGCAGGTGAGCGCAATCGTAGCCGGAATGAGCCAAACGGGAATTTTTAGAGGGGCCCTTTTGTTTAAACTATAAAGGCTTGGCACGGGTTTCGCATTGCAGACGTCTCACGCGGAGCAAACATCATGACGGATACAGCACGACATTCTGCGAAAAGCATACCGTTCTACAGCCACCTCTAACAGGCAGCGAAAAAGGTTTGCCAGAAAATCAACTTCGGTGTTATGCTGCGTCCAGCTAGAGTTTGGACTCAAAAAAATCCTCATCAACGCAAGACTGCGCCCAAAGTCAGCCTCTGGATGAGAAAACCGATAAGCATCAAAAGAAGCCACACAAATTTTTCCAAGTTCATCGCCATGAAAACGAGGCTGTATGCTTGGCGATTCCGCGACCATTTCAAGCCATTCAAGCCCCTATGTAACGAAGTTCAAGAGATCAGCTTGCGGGATACTGTGGTCAACAACGGGTCGCTTATTCCAACATGCTGAAAAACATGCATTGCCGTGCCTACGTTCAGTTGTACACACAGTGCATATCTCTCCGTAATTCGGCAGAGCCAAAACGGAGAGATCACGATGACAAAGATTCCTGTTCGACTGACGGCGCACATGTCAAACACATCCCTGTGCTTGACCCTGCATGTTGTGTCTATCGACAGACATAGTCGCACCATCCTTGGTACTTGGTGTGGAGGGTGCAATCGACCCGGTCAATTGCGGCTGTTTGGTTTACAGAATGCTTAAATCTGGAAAGACGGTAGGCGTTACGGAACAAAATGACCAAGTTTGTCGCAGGTCAGTTGGACTTTGTGTGTATTCCGAATACGCAAAAAGCCGTCCCCAGGAAGGACGGCGTATATTCTTATCAAAATAAACTATTGCGCAGCGGGTTCAGCCTCTTCTGGAGTGGATTCCGCGGCAGGAGCGGAAAGCGAAGCCGGCTCTGTGGCTTGGGACGGCGTTTCTGTGGCAGGAGCTGCATCTACAGTCGAAGAGGGCGTTGTTTCCTGAGCCGGTACAGACTCAACAGCCGAGGACGACGTAGAAGGGGGCGGAGTAGCCGTAGCTGTCGTTGAGGCAGAATTCGAAGCCGCCGCTTCTGGCCGATCACGAGCAGTTTGAAGCTCCGCGGATAAAATTTCGGGCAACGCCTCGATAGAAGACACAAATTGGCGAGGGAAATTTTCATTGACGTTATCTGTGACCAACAAGCCAAACAGCGAGGCTTTCTCCTTACCAGTTAAAACATAGGACTTCGACCAGACCTGTCCCTTACCCTTGCGGTAGAGCCATGCATTCACTTTGGTCTCCACCGAGTAATAGACAACCGGGCTACTCGAAGACACTTTCAAAATACCCACCTCCGCGGAAACGACCGTGCTATCCGCCGCTTTCACCATATTCACATCAAAACTAAGGAAGAGCATCGCATCGACACCCAACGCCATCATCAACGCGTCCACTTTGTTCTCTTTCCCTTGTGGATTGGTATAACCGACCACATCGGGATAGACATCTCCATCACTTTCAGACTGACTAATTCCAAGCATTTTAATCTCGCTTGGACGTGATGCACGTTGATAGCCTGCATTTGCGGACATCTCTGCTAACGGGATCACTTGAACATCACCCAACGAAGTCGGCAACTCCGCGAAGAAAATCTGAGCGGCAGAATCGATGGCCTTTTGGGGATATTTGTAAAAGGCCTCCTTATCCTGTAGCATTCCCGGGCCTTCGCGTTTTTCCCCCTTGATCGTCACCACCCCATTCATTGCAAACTGTCCAATGGCTATTTTTTCCTGGGGTTGAATATCAAAATAACGCGGCTTAGCCGGGGCGCACCCCATATAGGAAACGGCCAAGAATAGGCCACCCAAAACAGATATCAATTTTTTCATAGAACCTCCTTTAAAAAGGAAACAAAGTCGCATAAAAAAGCTTCCGCGGATAAAAAAATTACCCCACTGCCGATATGGATTGAAACACAAAGCTGATTTCCACCGGGGCCGCCATCGGCAAGGAGGAGACGCCCACAGCAACGCGAGCGTGCCGCCCCGCATCCCCCATCAGTTCCAACGCAAGCTCCGAGGCCCCATTGATCACCTGAGGCTGCCCGGTAAAACCAGCACCACATTGCACAAAGCCATTCATCTGCACCAGACGCCGAAGATAGTCCCAACCTCCTGCCACCGACGCCGCCGCAGCCAATCCATTCAAAAAGCACTGACGAGCCGCCAACTGCGCCTGCTCCACAGTAACGGCATCCGGCACAGAGCCTTGAAACAGCAAAGCCCCCTTGCGCAAAGGCAACTGGCCCGACACATGAATCAAATCGCCACAAAAGGTTGCTGGGACATAAGCCGCCAAGGGAGGAGTTACCAAAGGAGGCTCCAGCCTCAACTCCCGCAAACGCTTTTCCAAATCCATAAAATCTCCACGAAGGTTTTACGATGGGCCGGATCGAATCGGTCCGAATTTCAAATTAGGTATCTTTAATCCGTAGGAGACACACGTGCTACAACCCCCTCGCTGGCTCGGATGGGCCGAACGACATTTCCACTGGCTGACCATTCCCAACCTGGGATTGTTTCTGGTGGCTTTGCAGACACTTGGTTTTGCCTTTCTCTGGATCAAAGGAGCCTCCGATCCTTACGCGGCTGCGAATTTGGCCCAACTCATGGTGTTGGATCCCCAAGCAGTACTTTCGGGAGAAATCTGGCGCATCTTTACGTTCCTCACCATTCCCTTATCCAACAGCATCTGGATGATCTTCGTGCTCTGGTTCCTCTATTTCGTGCTAAGTTCATTGGCGCAAGCCTGGGGGGACTTCAAACTCACCATTTATTTCCTAATCGCGTGGCTGGCTACCGTGGTGGCGTCCTTGTTATTTCGAGTTCCTGTAGATAGCTTTCTTTTTATCGAGACGACCTTTTTCTTCGCCCTGGCGACGCTCATCCCCGATTACGAAATCCTGTTCTTCTTCTTACTGCCCATTAAAATCAAATGGGTCGCACTGTTTTCCGCCTGCATCATGATCCTTGTGCCCCTCCTGGTGGGGGACTGGGCCTACCGCCTCTACGTGTTGGTGGCCTCGCTTAATTATCTGCTGTTTTTTGGCCCCGCATTCTATTACCGTCTGCGGCTTGAAATGGAACGACGCCGCACGCGGTGAGTATCTACATTTGCGCTTTTCGGTGAAGTGAGGCGCCTGTGAATCCCGATGGACCGTTGATCATCCAAAGCAACCAGGAAATCCTGGTCGAAGTGGACCATCCCCGTTATGAAGAAGCGCGCGACGCCATCGCGCCATTTACGGAACTCATCAAGAGCCCTGAGCATCTCCATACCTATCGCATTTCCCATTTGAGTCTCTGGAACGCAGCGTCCACAGGGATGACCCCAGCTCAGGTGCGTGAACATCTGGAAACGTTCGGGAAATACGAAATTCCGGCAGTGGTGCAGGCGGAAATCGACGAGTACATGGGGCGTTTTGGCCGTTTGAAACTCATCAAAGAAGGAGACACCCTAGTTCTGGAGGCAGACGAGGCGATTCTCCTTATGGAGATCCGGCGAAACAAGGTGCTCCAACCCTTCCTTTTATCTTCCCTTTCCCCCACACGCACGCTGGTGGACGCCCGGGT
>DATIQS010000337.1:0-1982 GCA_035470605.1 Fibrobacteraceae bacterium | reverse complement strand
CGGTCCCCCAAAAGGGGATTCCTTTTTGCTCGAGCATCTCCAGGGTCTCCGCACGAAGCCCCTCTTCGGGCATCTGGATATTGCCAATATTGAAGGCCGGCGCAATGATGCCTACTTCCAGAGACGCATTTTGGGAAAGCTCCTCGTATACCGGCAAAAGCACCGGCACATGCAGTTCCCGCAAAGCATAGAGGGCGACCTTAGGGCGTACCAGCGGTTGTTCCATGATGCGGGCATAGCTGGATGCAAATTGAAATTTACGCTTGGGAAATTGTGTCCAAAGTCCTTGCATTAGCTCCTGCGCTTTTGCTTTGGAACCCATATCGTATAGGATTTCCGCCATGGCTGCGTATGCATCCGGCTCCTCGGGATGCATACGGGCATACACCAAAAGCTGTTCCAATGCCTCGCGCGATTTCCCCTGGGCGTGCAAATTGTGGGCTTGTGGGATCAGTGGGTTCATGGATACATCCTGAAGTTTTGCATGGCGACTAAAGGACTGCCTGATGAGGCGCGTTCATCAGGTTTTCCTGAACCAGCCATTGGATCTCCGCGTTGGAAAACAGGGGAAGCATCTTAGCGCGGTTGGCCTCACGATTGATTTGGCTGGCCGGGCTAGTTTGTGAACCACTCTGCAATTTATGGATGATACGTACCCCTCCATTGTAAATCGCCTGATAGCCGTAAAGCCGCATGCGAATCTGATGCTCTACCTCGTCAAACTGTGTCGGGGAAAAGCGCAAATCAAAATTTCCACAGACATCAAAAACCTCCCGACGATAGATATGGCAACACCCCATAACATAATGACGAGGAGCGCAGTAATCATGCTGACCATGATCCTCCACCCAGTTTTGGCAATTGATGGAGGTATGCCAATCCTGGACTCGGGTGATAATGCCGCCCGTATGCTGAATGAATGGAGGGGCCTGGTCAAAAAGAATCTTTGCGCCAGAAACTCCGGCATAGGGATAGTGCTCGAATACCCGCAATAGGCGTTGCAACCAGTCTGTAGAGAGGAGAATGTCATCGTCCAGATAAGCGAGAAAATCCGCATGGCGATTCTCAGGCATCGCGGCCAGCCAGTTCCTTGCCGCAGGAGCGCCCACATTGACTGGGAGGGGAATGATTTCCATTTGCGGAAAACACTGCCTGCTTCGATAATCAAACGCGATTTTCAAGGTATCATCGGTGCTGCCGTTGTCTAATAGAAAGAGTTTCCAGTTTTCTCCTTCTGTATGGGCCAAAGAATCCAGAGTGGCCTCCAGAATTTTGGCCTTATTCCAGGTATAGATAAAAACATGGGTCCGCGGAGCCTTGCCTGTGGGAGTGCCGTGCCAGGGAGTTGGACTCAATGCAGGATGTCGGCGCAGCGCCTGAGAAAACGGATCAGAAAATATCATAGGGCACCTCGGGAACACCGTTCAATAAACCAGCGTCCTGGAGAGATCGACGACATTGACGCAAAAATTGCCGTGACTCCTCCTCTTTTTGAAGCTTTAATTGTTTCGCCTGAGCGGTTTCATATTTGCTGGACATTTTGATCACGTTCCCATCTACATTCCCTTTCGCCGCACGGCTCAAAATGGATTGTTTCCCTGTTTTTTGGTGATGCACCACCTCCAAGAATCCGTTATAAACCACTTGGTGCCCCTTTAAACCGCCGCGCAAATTGTGTTCGATATCATCCACTTGTGATGGTGAAAAACGCACATCAAATTCACCGATATCATAAAGGGCTTCGTTCTTAAAGAGGTGACAACAGCCCATAACGTTTAAACAAGGGCGTATATAATCCAACTGTCCTAAATCCATTTCACTTGTGTGTTTGGCTGTGAGGCGAATTTGTTGCTCATCTACATAACCCAAGTTCGTGTCGCCAAACTGTAGTTGCTTATAGGGAAGGGGATCCAAAATTTTCGCCCCCACAATTGAGGCCTGAGGGAACGCTTCAAATGTCCCCAGTAACTGAATTAGCCAAT
>DATIQS010000336.1:0-2944 GCA_035470605.1 Fibrobacteraceae bacterium | reverse complement strand
GAGTATAAATCCTTTGCCCCAGTCACGGGTCGCTCCTGGAGAAAGGGTGTCCAGTTGCGCAGATACTCCGTTGATAAGGATTTCTCGCAGATCGTCGTCAGGCACGACTCGCCAGCAAGTTCCTACGAACCAGGCGTTTTTCAGAGTGACCCGCAGATGCTGATTTGCCGCCTCCCGTTCAAAATGCCAAGGAAGTTCCGTTTGGCTCCATTGATCTTGTGTGTCCTGGCTCTGAACATCCACTACGGTGTTGTTGAGTGAAATGAAGAAACAGATCCAGACAATGGAAACAGCTGTCAGAACAAACGAAATTAGTATGCGCTTCATAGGGCTCCTTTAGCCACACCAGGCACAAATATACGAACAAGGAGCCTTTTGCCAGAATAGATTTGCCGATCCCAATCGACCCTTATTTTCTCCGTAAGCCCCACATCTGGCGGGAGTCCTGTTGCTCCACCTTTGAACCCTGGGCTTTGACCACGAATTTCATTTTTGCAATATAAGCCCCTGTAGCGGCTAAGCGACCTGAGGAACTGCGTAGATTCCAGCCCACGAAAATGTTATAGGAATATTTGGTGCAGTCTCCATTAAAGATTGCGTCAGCACAGGAAATGCTGTCCTTGGCATTGTTTACGTACTGGCCGAGATTGGTGAAAAACCAGGTGTCGAAATAGAGCACGACATCTTCAGGGTCAGCATCGTCCAGATTTTCAACAACGTTTCCTAGGTCAAAGCGGATCAAAAAGCCGGGAACTCCTTCTTGGGCAACTAGATCTTCTACTGTTTGGCTGGAGGCGGCTGCGACCACCCGTACCGTAGGTGAGGTATCGGAAGGGGCTGTTGCGTCGTCGTAGTCCACAAGGCCGACCGTTTCGATCAGGCCTCGTTGCCTGCCGGTGATGGCCACCCATGGATTGTTGATCGAGGCGAAATTTCCAGAAACGTCCTGCCCAATAAGCGGGGTTAGGCGAACAGAATCTCCTACCGTGGGATAGACCGATGCGGAGTTGCGGTACATTAGAATGAACTTGCTACCTTCCGCACGTCGTACTCCATAGAAATACACCGCCTCAGAAGAACTCTCCACTCCGTTTCGCCATAGATGGAGGGTAAATAGACTGTCAAAATCGTTTACGTTGTCCGCCAAGGATTCGCTCAGTTCCAGATAGAGGGTGTCCAGTTTGTCTTCACCGGGTGCAATTTCGGCCGAAAGAATGACGGGTGCGACATGATCCTCCACTGGAACCGTTACAACAAAGGGAACCACCTGTCCAGAATCCTGACCATCGGAGGCTGTATAGGTGAACCAGGTTTGACTTGAGCCACTGTATTCGGTGCCATCGGTGTTCCCTGTAGCAATGAAACCAACCAGACTGTCATCCACAAGCACGGCCTGAGTGTCATTCGCAAGGAATCCCGCAATCTCGGCGGAGTCCAGGAGGTGGCTCGTGTTGTCTCCCCAAACCCAGCTCAATGAATCTGGGGCGTCGTCGTCCTGGATAGAGGCCGTGTAGGTGAGAATCAGGCTATCAGCCATGCCATCCCCATCTCGGTCATACATGGCCGCAGAACGTGCATAGGGAACAGGGGGCTCCTTAAAGGTAAGGCCTGCCCAGACCAGTTCATTCTCCACCGAGGTACTGGAAACCGTAAAGGAAGCGGAATCCACTGCGGTAAGCCCCATAACCCAGAAAGACACACGCCCAGAATCCAGCGTCACCGTAGTGGTGTATTGACTACAGAGGGAATCCAAGCAAAATACAAGAGAGTCCGAAGTGGAAAGAGTTAGTTCCTCGGAGCAGTCCTCGCAGTTGATTCCCACATAAAGAGCCTGTACGTTCACCTTATAAGGCACAAAGGCCCATTCGCCTAGCACGATGGAGGTATCACTGGAGGGATCGATGAGTGACCAGGCGGAATCGGCAAATGAGATGGTGGGCAAAGGGTACGTCGGCACCACGAAGGTAACCTTAGAGGATTGCGTCGCGTCGGTGGAAAGGGAAAAAATCAAGGTATATGTTCCAGGAGCCAAAGTTCGGCTGGCTACGATTGCCGTCGTGTCGATAGTAAATCCTGTATAGGTACTGTTAATGGTGATGCCGCCGTAGTTCACCCCGGCGGAAAGGGTTACCGTATCCCCAGAAAATTGGGGACCCGTGAGTAGAAAGGTTGAGGCTGCATCTACCGTGTCCACGGAGGCTTCCGAAGAGAAATCGCAGGCCAAGGATTGCTCTTGACGGATTTGCTTAATGTCGTAGGCAATGGTACCATCATCCGTTTCAATCTGAACGGGATAATAGGTACGAACGGTCTGCAAATTAATGGAGGTGCGCATCATGAAATTTGAACCGCAACAGTTGCGTTCCGCATAGAAGATGTGAAAATCATAGGCCTCGCCTTGGGCTAGGCCTAGGGTATCGAGATCAACAGTGCCCGTGGCAGGATTGTGTACGCCACCCAGGTCCACGACTAGCTTGTTGTTGATAAATACCCATACATCGTCGTCTCCGCGGAATTGAAAGTACTGTCCCTTGATGTAGGTGAAGGTGGCATTCACATGCATGGAGAAGGAATAATTATGATAGCCAAACCAAGAATAGCTGGAACTGGTCAAAGAATCGAATTTAGGATTGAGCACCGTCTCGTCTTCATCCAAATAACGGAAATCATCCACCGGAAAGAAGCCGGGGATCTTTTCTGCGGTGTCCACGGCGAAATCCGCCACCCAGAACCCCGCCTCGTCGAGCTCCAGGGGAATGTCATAGCAGGTCGCGTTGGTCAGGGTGTCGCTGCTGACCACGGTGTCCCAGGCGACAAACCAGCTGTTGAGGTCTTCGGCATAGGTGCAGTTCGCTTCAGGAAAGCTGGTCAGGTTGCGCAAAGGCAGGCCGTTGCTGCCTAACGTGTCCTCTACCATGCCGGTCACCAGGCCGCCGCAGCCATT
>DATIQS010000335.1:0-16151 GCA_035470605.1 Fibrobacteraceae bacterium | reverse complement strand
GTCCGATTTGGGTTTGTATGTGCCCATCTTTATACAGCAGATAGGTTGTATAGCCGATGGTTGCGCCGATAAACTTGTCTGCCGCTGGTTGGAACCGTTCAGCGAGAGCTCGCATCTCATCGCCGGGTCTCCGTGTGGCATGTGCAGGGGAAAACTCGGCAATATTGATATAGGCATCTTTGGCATCCGATAACATCTGATTAATGGCCCCGAATTGTTCTTCGGGAATGATGCCGTAAGACAGCGTTGAAAAAGTCGTGCAGAATTCATGGAAATGTCGGATATCGGGCTCAATGGGGCCGAAAGTCAAGCTGTCGCCCAGTCTTTCGTTTTTGATAACGTCGTCTGGACGTTTCTGGATAACCTCCGCCAATAGTTCTTTCATTCGTGATATTTGGTCTGGATTTGCCATGTTTCCCCCTTGAAATAAAGCATTCCCCTGCTGATCGTTACGTTGCGGCTTCCAAAGCCAGCGTCGCGTTGGCGTATTGGATGGTCCAAAAGGCAAAGAGACGGCCATCCGATTTTGTGGCTCCCTCCCTTAGCCTGGTGATTTCCTCTTTTGCATGTCGCTGGTGCGCCATTAGAGCCGATTTTACGGTGTCTTTGGTGACGCGTTCCAAATGCTCTTTGGAAATCAGGTGTGCCTTTAGGCGGCCTTCCCGTTGCTCGTCAGCAAGAATTTGTGGATCGTTGCCTGAGATCGCAAATAACTCTTTAAGCGAAACGGTATCCAGAACAATGAAGCCAAATTCATGGGCGTGTTCACCGATTTTGACGCGCTGGTCTTCCACCAACAGCAAAGAACCGTCCTCTGTCAGAAGTTCGGTTATGGTGCCTGTGGGGCCAAAGAGATCTGCCCATTTCTGCGGGGAGATCTCGTGGAGGACGTTGCACAGAAGGACCAGATCGAAACTCACCTTATTGTGAAGAGCCCGCAGATCCGAATGCAATTGGAACCAGCGTTTGTCGGAAGTCCCGTAGATCCTTTGTATTGAGGCTTCGCAAGTTTTCCGGTTGGCGTCGCACTCATCAAGGGCCACGTAATCCAATTTTGCGGCAAGTTCCGATGCGGCGCTGTTCGCCAAAAGGGTATCTAACAGCCTTCCTTTGCCTGCCCCATAATCTAACAGGCGAACTGTTTGGTGCTTTTCCCATAGCTGGGCGATGATCCCCTTGATCTGCGAAGTCTGGGGATCTTCTGGATTGGGATTGGCCACTCCGGGAGGGAGCAGGCATTGCTCCAGGTACAGGTATGTTGCCTGGACATCGGGCTCGTCCAGGAAATCGCGTTGCCGCTGAATACGGGTGGAGTCTCCCAACAGGCTGTCCAGCACTGTTTTTTGATTCTTGCCCGCATTGCCGATGGTGCCGTGGTCCATGAACCAGAGACTGGCTTCCGGGTAATTGAAAAAATGGGCTAAGACCGACACGCTGTGCGTGGCTATCCAGATTTGTCCGTCGGGTATTTTGTCCAACAACTTTTCGATGACCTCAATGACAGCCCCAGGGTGGAGGTGGTTCTCCGGTTCGTCGAGCATGAGAATGACGTCGGAGAGCTGTGCTCCCTGACAATGGATCGCCACGGCCAATTGGAGCAACACCTTCTGGCCATCGGACAAATTGGCTTTTCCAATGGGGAAACCAAAGAGGGTTGCGTTCAAATCTGAGTTGCTGCCAACTTTTGTGCCCAATAGAGACTCTACAGAATCGTCTAATTTTTGAAATTCCTGCACTCTCACAAGTTTCTCTTGTGACGAAAGGGAAATCCGGCTATCGGGTAATTCTGTACTGATAAAGCGTCGATTCGTTTGCTCAATGAAGGAAAGAGCGTAGTCATGAAAATTTGTTAATCCCAAGTTGGACGCTTGTTTAGATCGGTTTTCTCTATCTTGATCAGTTAAGTCCCGAGGGTTACTCATGTTCAAATTTTGAGGCACAAACCGCACACAACTCCGATGATCCTGGGAAAAATCCAGTTGGACATACTGGATGGATTTGTCTTGGGTTAGCCGCTGAATGTTCTCCTCTGCCTGCTTCACAAGATCCTGGTGCTGTTGCCTCTGCGCTTTTCGTTCCGAATCCGGGAGCCCTGGGTTGAGTGAGGGGTTGTTTAAATGTTCAAGATGCGAACGCCAAGCATTAAGATTGTTGCGTTGTTGAAAGAGTTCCCGCTCAATTTGTTCCAATCTGGCTTTGTCTGGGGTCTGCTGAAAGGCCTGCTCCACTTTTTCCAGCAGGCGTGATTTTCCCGATCCGTTTTTCCCTGCGATGAGCACCAGCCGTCCCAGCTTGTGCATGTGCACCGCATCAAGCCCATCTTGCTTGATTTGATCTTTCTCAATATCCACCTGGGTGATTTTCATAGGCGTAGCCTCCTTTTAAGCTCCCTCCACGACGTTTACCTCTTCTGGCGTGAGGCCGTAGAGCGCATACACGAGCGCGTCGAGTTCGCGGTCCACCACCGCGATGTGCTGGCGGATGCGGTCCTGTGCAACGGGGTTTGCCTGAGACAGGTCGCGATGCAAGGCCAGCATTTGCTCCACCTTTTTCACCACGGCGTCGCGCTGGGCTTTGGGGGAATCGGCCTGGATGGGAAGCTGTTCGAGGTACATTGGCTTGTACTCGAAATAGCCCCCTTGTTTTGTCGATGAGATGGAGTGCATGAAGAAATCAACAACCCGAGAGCTCAACAAGCCAACGAGATACAAGTCATCATTGGCAATGATCGTCGTTTTGTCGTTCGAATAAAATCCATCACGGTCGAGTACGTAGGCGCCCTGTTTCATGATGGCTGGCACGATGATTTTCACCCCGTCAAATTTCGCGTAGTAGTCGCAGGTCCGCAGTTCCCACCAATAGTCGCCTTTGTCGTACCGGGCGGCTCCTTTTTCCTCAAAGGGTTTGAGGTGCTTTGCGATGGCCGGATAGTTGTTGCGGAGCCAGTTCCACGGTTCGGCCTTGCCTCGTTGCTGGTTGGTGATGCCTTTGGGGAACAGGATCAGAAATTTCCCGGATTCAGGGGGCGCATACCGTTTCACATCCCGGCCTGCCAGGAAGGGCTTGATTACCTCGGCGCTGTGCGGGTCTTCGGCGACCAAAGCCTGGCGCGTTGCGTCGTCGATCACAAAGGCTTCGTTCAAGCCGGTTTTGATGCCGTAGTAGATTTCGCCTTTGACATAGTCACCCAATTTGACAAAGCCGGGGCCGCGCAGTTTGTCGAGCAGGGCCTTTTGGGCCTTGGGGGCCAGGCTCCAGCCGGAGTCGTCCAGGCTGGACACGTCCACGGCATGGGTGGCGGCGTCCACCTGTTCTTTCAGGTGCGGGGCGTCCAGTGGGAAATCCAGGGTTTTCAGTTCGGCGGCGCGGAAGGTCTGGGCGGTCTTGCGCGCAGGGTCGTCCAATGCTTTTTGCGCCAGGAAGATGCAGGGGTAGGTGGTCGCCTGTTCAAAGACGGGCAGGTCGCCGAAGTCCACGATTTCCAGCAGGCGTTGTCCTTTGAGCCAGCGGCGCAAGGGTTCGCCGTAGTTGGCGCGCATCCATTTGTTGGCGACGATGATCCCGAAGCGGCCTTCGGGTTGCAATAGCCGGAGCCCGCGCTCGAAGAAGTAGGTGTAGAGGTCCGCCACGCCGTGATAGACCTGGTAGTGCTGCGCGAAGTAATCCTTTTGCGCGCCCAGGGTTTCCTGGCGCACATAGGGCGGGTTGCCGATCACCGCGTCAAATCCGCCTTGCGCCGCCACCTGGGGGAACGCCGCCTGCCAGTCGAAGGGATTCAGGCCGGACGCCTCTTCCCCAAAGAGATCCTGCGCCGCATAGTCGATGAGCGAGTTGCCGCATTGGATGTTTTGGTCGATGGACGGGAGCACGCGGTCGTGGAACAGGCTCTGCTGCATGCCGAGGCTCGCGTTGGTTTCGCCTTCCATGCATTTGAGGAGCAGGCTCAGTTTGGTGACTTCGACCGCCTGGGCGTCCAGGTCCACCCCGAAGATGTTGTTGCGGAGAATTTGTTTGCGCAGGGCGTTTACCAGCGTGCCTGCCGGGGTCAGCGCATCGGCCTTGGCAGGGGCTTTTTTGCCTGCGCCGGATTCTGGCCGGACGGTCGTTTTGCGTGGATTTTCCTGATAGTAATGGAGATGCCAGTCCAGCAGATACTGGTAGGCCCCGAGCAAAAAGGAACCGGAGCCGCAGGCCTGGTCCACGATTTTCAGTTGCGCAACCTGTTCCGGCGTTTTCCCTTCCACCAGGGGAGCCAGGGTTTTCTGGACGATGTAGTCCACGATGTACTGCGGCGTGTAGTACACACCTCCCGCCTTGCGCACCTCGGGTTTTTCTTCGATCACCGCGCGTTGGCGGCTGTCCAGGGTGATGGATTTCCCCAGGAAGCGCTCATAGGCCGATCCGAGGATTTCCACGGAGAGCACCGAGAATTCATAGGGGCATTCGGGGTAGTAGAGCGCCTTGACGATGTCCTTGAGGACCTTGTCCGAAACCTCCAGGCGCTGGGACAGGTTGTCGCGGGCGAAGTCGAAGAGACCGGAGTTGTATTTCTGGTCCGCCGTGTGGAACAGAACGAGGAGTTTTCCGTAGCTGTCCTTGGTGCCGATGGTGTCGCGGAGCTGGTTGGCTGGTTCCACGCCACGGTCTTCGCAGATGCGCAGAAAGATGATGCGGTCGAGCAACTGTTGCACCACCAGGTTGAGCGACCCGGCGTCGATCAGTTCCTTGTTGGACCGATGGCTGGAGATGTCTTCGGCGAGCATTACGCGCCAGGCATCCAGGCTGGCCAGGAATTCCTTGTCCACTGTGCTGGTGCCTTTTTTGGCGCCCGCCTGCTGGTAGCGCAACAGGCCTCCCTGCGTCACGCCCTCGTGCGAGAACGTATCCCAGAGGAAGTCGAAGCGTTGCAGGTACTCCGTGTAGCGGAAATACTCGGTGCGGCAGGTCCCCGCCTTGTCCGAGGGCTTGGGCTTTTTCGTGCAGTCATAGACCGCGAATTCCTCGAAGTCGGTGAGGATCGACAGGGCGAGTTTGCCGTTCCAGCCGTAACGCCGCACTTGGTACGCGGGGCCCCCGTCTTCGTGGATGCGCACGCTGGGCTTTTTGGCTTCGACAAAGAACACCCGGTTTCCGCCGATGCGGCAACTGTAGTCGGGCGCCTTGCGTTGGCCTTCGATTTCCAGGGAGTCTTCGTGCACCACCTCGCGGTATTGCTCATGCGCCCCCTGCTGGTTGTCCACATCCCAGCCCAGGGCCTTGAGAAACGGGTCGATAAAGTCCCGGCGCACTTGGGTCTCATTGTAGTTGCCATCCTTGTAGGTGGCGATTTGTTTGTCAAAACGGGCGCAGAGATCGGCGATCTCCGTTTTGGCCTGGTCTCGGGTCAAGCGGGCGTATGTCATGGGGGAAAGATAAGAAAGCCCGGTTCAGGCAAAACGTACCTACAAGCGTGTGATCTTAGACTCAATTTGCCCATCTGTGCAGGTTTGTATCTTTGCAGCATGCCTGCTTTTCGACTTGTTTCCGATTATGCCCCGGCCGGGGATCAACCCCAGGCGATTGAGAATTTATGCGCAGGAATGAATCGCGGTGAAAAGTTCCAGGTGCTCCTGGGGGTCACGGGTTCTGGGAAAACCTATGCCATGGCAAACGTCATTGCCAAGGCCAACAAACCTGCCTTGATTCTCACACACAATAAGACCCTCGCGGCGCAGCTTTACCAAGAATTCAAGGCCTTTTTTCCCGATAACGCGGTGGAGTACTTTGTCAGTTATTATGACTACTACCAGCCCGAAGCCTACGTGGTGCAGACCGATACCTTTATCGAAAAGGATGCGAGCATCAATGACGAGATCGAAAAGTTGCGCCTGCGCGCCACCGCGAACCTGCTGACTCGCCGCGACACCCTGATCGTGGCCTCGGTGTCCTGCATTTACGGTCTAGGCTCACCGGAGACCTTTCGCGACTTGAGCGTACGCCTGCATGTGGGCGAGACGCGCGATCGCGACGACCTGTTGCGCGCGCTAGTCAAGATTCAATACGACCGCAACGATTTCTCTCTGGATCGCGGGTGTTTCCGCGTGCGCGGCGATGTGGTGGAAGTGCATCCAAGCTACGATGACACCGGCTTACGCATTGAACTCTTTGGAGATGAGGTCGAACGCCTCACACGCTTCCATCTGATCACCGGCGAAACCATTGAGGTGCTGGATGACCTCCTCATCGCCCCGGCCAAACATTTCGTCACCCGCGACGACAGCCGCAAACGGATTGTCCGCCAAATTGCCGACGAGTTGCAGGATCGCGTGCACTGGTTCGAAACACAGAACAAACTGGTGGAAGCGCAACGCATTCAGTCCCGCACGCGCTATGACATGGAAATGATCTTGGAAACGGGCATCTGCTCCGGCATCGAAAATTATTCGCGCATCGTTGAGGATCGCCCTCCCGGATCGCGGCCCTTTACTCTCCTCGACTACTTTGGGGACGACTGGTTGCTATTTATCGACGAGTCTCACGTGAGTGTTCCCCAGGTCGGGGGAATGCACGAAGGCGACCGTTCTCGGAAAACCACGCTGGTGGAGTATGGCTGGCGTTTGCCTTGTGCTATTGATAACCGCCCCATGAAATTCGCGGAATTCGAGGCGATTATGCCGCCGCATGTGGTGTTTGTCTCCGCGACCCCGGGCGACTATGAACTAAAGAAATCCGGCGGCAGCGTGGTGGAACTCATCAACCGTCCCACCGGCCTTTTAGACCCGAGCATCACGGTTCACCCTGTGCAAGGGCAAATGGACCACCTGTTGGCTGCTATCGAAGCCACTGTGCAGCGTGGCGAACGCGTACTGGTCACCACCCTCACCAAAAAAATGTCACAGGATCTCACCGACTATTTTCAGGGCTTGGGCATCCGTGCGCAATACCTGCACTCCGAGATTGGCACCCTGGAGCGCCACCAGCTCATCAAGGGGCTGCGCCTGGGCGAATTCGATGTCCTGGTCGGCATCAATCTGCTACGCGAAGGCCTCGACCTGCCCGAGGTGTCGTTGGTCACGATCCTTGACGCGGATAAAGAAGGCTTTCTGCGCAACTACCGATCCCTCATCCAAACTATGGGTCGCGCAAGCCGCAACGTCAATGGGCAGGTAATCCTTTATGCGGATCACGTGACCGACAGCATGGCCAAGGCGATGGCCGAGACCGAACGCCGTCGCAACACTCAAATCGCATTCAATACCGCTCATGGAATCACCCCTCGCTCGGTCAAACGACGTATCGAAGAAGACTTACGCGACCGGGATCCACTGGCGGATTTGGTGGAGGAATCCAAAATCGCAGGTGGGAGCGCCACTCCCGTGGACGACTCTACAGACAACGAAACGGACGAATCCAAGCTCAGCAGTGAAGAACTCGAAGCCCGCATGATGGAGGCAGCCTCCAAACTCGACTTCGAGGAAGCCGCCCGTCTGCGCGATGTGCTGCGGAAGCGGGGATGAGCGCGAAATTCGCTATATAAAATTTATTCGCAATGTGAATAAGCCAACGGAGCCCAACACCATTCAGAGACCTGGCCGTTTTCTGTCGCGATAGAAAGATTTGACGGCAACGCGAAGGCGTGCCCTTCCGATGGATCGTAAAAATTAAAGGCTAAAGAATCCGAATCTGTCAAAGGGGAAACGATGGAACCTGCGCAATTGACGCTGGAACACAAAACCCCGACGACACGATAGACCGGATACGAGAAATCCAGTGAATCCATCTTTTGGATGCTTTGAATGGCTACCCCCAAAGTATCCTCTCCACGGAGAACGATCAAAGGGAAAACATTTGTGTCTCCAAGGGAAACGGGGTTTTCTGCAATCCAGGATAGTGTGGAATCGGTAAGAGCGTTGTTCACAAAAAGCCAAGCGGTGTCCTGAGAAATATTCGCCCCCAAGATGCGTGGCATTCCCGTCCTCAAGTCAATAATTTCTGGATGATTGAACGTCATTTGAAATTGTGGGTGATCCGCATGCCGACTGGCATAGAACAAATGGAACTCATGGGTTGATCCGATTTTCCATGAAAGGGAATCCCCTAAGGCCTGCAGGGAATCTACGAGTTCCGCGATGGCCAACATTCCTTGGGCTGGCCAGGAACTCCCACCGAGATCCAAAACTAGGTAGTGATCCACAAAAACCCACAGGTCACTACTACTGACAAACCATAGGGTATCCAAACCATGGTAGGTAAAACGCGAATAAAAAGACATAGAAAAGAGGCTATTATGCCATAGGGAATCGCCGCTCCAAGCAGAGTTCCCATCGACACCGCGAGGGCCACCATAATCCGTGAGATAACTTTTGCATAAAAGCATCTCGCTGGAATCGCCCAGCTCATTCCAGCCGCCTTCGTAGGGCGGGCACCAGAGATTCAGGGATTGCTTGCCCCAACTGACCGAAGAACTTAGAGAGTCCAAAGGGAAAAAAGAGGCACTGTCATTGACCAAGGTATAATGACGACTTCCAGCATTGCGATGAAACACTAGTGAGGCTTGAATGCTCTTATTCACCCCAGCCACCGGTTGAAACCACTGTTCCATATGGTCACTATGACAACCCATAGTCGGATGCATAGGTTGAGGCATATAGCTGAACGGGTCCGAGCTATCCAACAGCGCGTATGCGGAACAACCATCCTGCTCTGGAGAGGTGCAAAGGTGGTTTTTCACCATGCCTTGGGTGGTATAGACCGGATATTCCCAATTCGTGTCCACATTCCCGCCCGCCAGAGACGCCAACGTCGAAAGTTTATGACGCCAAGTGCGATAATGTCGAGCAACGCTGTCTAACGTCCCATCCATCGTGTCCACAGCCGGGTCCAACGTTGGGAAGGTATAATCTCCATAATAAAGCAGATTGGAACCGGTGCAGGCGTTTCCTTCCTCACAAACCTGAGAAGAGATCTCACTTGCCGGATTTTCTTCCGTACGACATTGAGGAGAGAAAGCGGAATAGCCCGCCAAAGGATCTGAGGAAATTTCCTCCCAACGATTGTCGTAGTTTACGAAATCCACGTGGCTTGGCTGAAAATCAAAGAAGGTAACATCATAGAGAAGATCGTCCGTTTCGTCGAAACTAGAGCCAAAGCGATGAATCCAACTGTACAGGTTCGATCCACAGGACCAATAGTGTATGGCGACAGACGAAGAAGACTCTGAAACGTCAAGGCGTTCCACTTGGCTACAGGAAAAAAAGCACAAGGGAAGCAATACAAAGCCTCCCGAAATGAGCCGATGAAAAGTCCCAAAGGGGTTCATTCGGCGACTATTGAACCACACCCCAGAATTGTCCAGAGACGTTTTGACCATAGATATTGGAAATGGACACCGAGGGATTGAATCCCAAAGAATCCCCTTCTTCCAAAGTTTGTGTTGCTTCACAGGTGGAAGTGGTGCAATAGCTGGCCGTTAACGCATAAAGGAAATAACCATTTCCCGCACCCATGGATGCAATGGAATTGACCGCTAACTCTAGGGTATCTCCATCCCGAAGCCCCAGAATGGGGAATGTGTTGCTGGTGGAGCCAGACACAGGATCGGCGCTGTTGATCGTTTCCAGGGAGGTATCACTCAAAGAAGTGTTCAACGCCAAATAGAGTGAATCTCCAGAAAGGAACCCGCCCTGAATCACCGGTGCAGCATATTTGGGCCGACGCACATCCGCAATATTCGTTCGTATCTGGAAATTGGCACCATCTGTCTGGCGTTCCGCATAAAAGAAATGAAGATGATGTTTGGAACCATCCGCCCACGTCGAGGCATCGCTGCCATCCACACCCAGCGTGTCTCCTCGGGAAATCAGGTCTGGCGCAATATCATCCAGAACGAGGCGAGCTTCTGCAGGATTATGAGCGCCTCCCAAATCCGCCACCAGATAGCCATCGACAAAGAACCAGAGATCATCGTTCCCTGAGAAATACAGGGTGTCCCCGGAATGATAACGGAAGGTGGTGTACCCAGCGACGGTAAAGAAATAGTTATGCAGCAGGGAATCTGCGCCATAGACCGAGGCAGCGGACTGGGAGCCCGTCAAGCTCCTAGGCCCACCATAATTTTCAAGGAGGTCCATACACAAAGCCTGCAGGGTTCCTCCGGCCTCAATCCAACCGCCATCATAAGGCGGACACCAGAGTTTGAGCCCCTGCTTACCCCATGTTGAGGCAGAAGTCACGGTATCCAATGGGAAAAAGGATTGCCCAGGCATCTTTTTGGAATCGATATCATAAGTCCCATCCGATGAGGCCAAAGCCAACGTATTCGTGACAGACAAATTCACGCCATCGACCGTCTGAAACCATTGATCAAAATTATCGCTATGGCAACTCATGGTTGGATACAAGGGCTTGGGAATCCAGGTGTAGGGATCGTCCACATCGACCTTATCCAAAACGGAATCTACCATTCCTCGAGTGACAAAAACTCGTTCTTCCCATAGCGTACCAAGAATACTTCCATTGCCATACCCAGCCGCTGCCGCAGCAACCGCATAAGCCAACGCCTCATTTCGATGGCAATGATAACTGTAGGCGATATTATCCGAGGTCCCATCTACCGTATCCACAGAGGCATCTACCGTATAAAAAGTGTACTGCCCATAATAGGACTGGCTTTTTTCGGTACAAGGATATCCCCCTTCACAGGCCCAATAATAGGAGTCGTCTGTTGGGTAACTCTCACCATAACATTGATAGGCTCCCTGGCTTGCCGTATATCCTGTCGAAGCCAATGGATGGAGCGCGATGGAATCTGTGCGGCAATCAAAATTTTCCATATCGGAAAAATCAGGTTGAAAGTCATGAATAACGACATCAAAGCGCAGAGAATCATCATCCGAAGCGCCAACAAATCCAAGATTACTGATCCAGGCTTGCAAATTCGTGGGAATCTGGGAAACCGCTCCCCAACGTTCATCTGGAGACGTAACCGAGTGGTCAGAGCAAGATAGCGCCACCAGGCAGAGGGAAGCCAAAACGACTAATCGCCGATGGAAAGAATCCATAACGCCACTCCTGAAACCAGCGCGACCCCCATGGCCACATAGGATATGTTCCGGTATTTATCCGCATCCTGCAAATTATCGTACGCCGTTTCCCCGGCGGTGCGATCGCCCGCGTTTTCGTAGTCATCCATATATCCATCGCCTTTGCTATTAAAATACCAGCCGGTTCCAGCGCACAAGGCGCCGCTCCCCAATAGGGCATACGCAAGCTTCCGTTTAAACGAGGTGTTTTTTTTAAGGGTGATAGAGCGAGAGAGATCCTGAGTCATATTCAAAAGTTCCTCGTAAGGCGCATAATTCTCCCTGTTTACTTTCAACAACAAAGGGCCCTTATGCACAAGAAGGCTACCGGACCATGCTCGGATCGTATCTTCCCCCAACAAGAGTAACGCATCGTTAGGTTCCAACGTGAGAGCCAAGTGATAACCCGCTTCCAGCGTATCCGTGATTACAGTCAAACTATCCGACTGAACAGAAATTTGATGTTGCTTTGGAAAGTAGCCTGGCGCAGAAACTCCCAGTAAAAAGGTACCTACCGGGGATTCTGCCGTGAGTGGCGTCGTCCCCAAAGGAGCATTGTCCAGTGTAACAGTGGCCCCGGTGGGCTGACTTGCCACCTGAAGGGACCCGGGCTTCGGAACAAGCGGGATATTCAACTGAAGGACTCCCGCGGAAGGGAGCAAGGTGTCCACCGTTCCCGTATACGCCCCTAAAACGGCCTGAATTTGATGCTTACCCGCCGGAATTTGGTGGAGTTCCAATGGAGAAACACCATCTACCGGAATCCCATCGATGGAAATGGTCGCACCGGGTTGCGAGGTCGATATAAACAAATCCCCAGGAACGGAAATTTCGCCAGTCCCTGAGATTTTACGTGCAATTTGTGGGACGGTTTCGGTAAGGAGCCCGGTTACGGAGCCTTGATAATCAGCTGTGGTCGCCGATTCTATTTCACCCGTTTCCACATTTAGGACACGGGCACTAATGCTGTATAAGTTTCCTGTAAGCAATCCAATGGAGCCCACCACCATGTGATCCACGCTCAGCAACTGGCCAATTTTTACCTGGCACTCGCTGGTGTTACAAGCCCCACTCTCCTGAAAGGCTTGCTCCTTCAGGATGGCATCCATCTGACTCCTTTCCATAACCCGGTAAACACCGGCATTGATCAATTCCGCTCGCAGGCGATCCACAAGGATACTTGCATCAGCTGCGGAAAGACCGTTAGCTTCAAAATCGCCAACGGCAATGGATTGCCGAGAATCCAGAGCAAAAAGGAGCTGAACCGGGAGGAGCAATAGAGAAAGAATACGAGCGGTCAATGAAACACCTCCGCCAAAAAAATAAAAATCCATAGGCATAATTTCTTCGACAAGGCGATTTTGTATATGAGAAACACAGTATTCCGCCGACTGTTGAACAGAAATGACCAATTTTTGTCTGCAAATGGCCTCCGTGGTATTGGAGGCGCTCCCATTTCTCCTTCTGGGTTCCCTAATTTCAGGTTTTCTAGAGGTTTTTCTACCCTCGGATTGGCTGAGCCGCACCTTTGCGGGTGAAAGCTGGCGTGCCGGATTCTGGGGGCTGCTACTCGGTCTCGTGATCCCCACCTGCGAATGCGGTTCCGTCCCAATCATGCGGCGGCTGCTCGCTAAGGGGGCCCCTCCTCATCTGGCGTTCGCGTATCTGCTAGCGGGGACCGTGGTGAATCCCTTGGTTCTTTATTCCACCTGGATGGCGTTTCCACATAAACCATGGATGGTCGCCTTGCGGGCTGGTATGAGTCTCGTGGTCGCCGCCTTAACGACCACCGTGATTGTGCATCGGGTTCCCCGTGGCAAGGAATTGGCTCCCCGGACCCGCCTAGAGTTGCACCCCTTGCATTGCTCCTGCCATGGAGGTGCGTCCTGGACTGGGGGCAATCGACTGTGGCGCATTCTGGATAGCGCGCGCTATGACTTCACCGCCATGTTCCGGTTGCTCGTTTTAGGTGCGACCCTGGCGGCCGTGGTAAAAACGGGTTTACCGGATCAGGCATGGATTTTCTTGCAGGACCATCCGCTTTTAGCGGTTCCAGGCATGATGGTCCTTTCGTTTCTTCTCTCCCTTTGCTCCGAGGCAGACGCCTTTGTCGCGGCGGCACTGAATGGCGTGCCCAGCGCAGCGCAACTTGCCTTTTTGGCCATTGGTCCTGTCCTGGACATCAAACTTTTGCTGATGTATCGTCGGACATTTGCTCCCCAAACCCTACGCATTTTACTCGTGATGCCTCCGTTCCTGATTCTTGTTTTCAGTCTTCTTCTTTCCAGGTGCTTATCGTGAAGCGGCTCCCTTGGCAACGCATAGAAGCAGCCTGTATGGGTTTGGTCGGAGCTGGGCTTTTGACTTTATTTGGACACGATTGGCTTGGATTGTTCCTGCATCCTCGTTTTCATGGGATGATTGCCGCGTCTGGAACCCTGTTACTGATTTTTTCCTGGAGGGCCTGGCGAGATCGCTGTGCCCGGAGTTCTCTAGAAGGACCTCTGGCCTGGGCTGCCGCAATGATTACGATACTCATCGTATTTCTTCCCCATCAGATTACCCTGATGACTCAAGCCCCACCGCCCCAAATTGTCGTACCGACGCCAGCTTCGACGCCATTTTCCTCTTTTGCGGAGACTTCCTCGTCTTCTTCCATGGTGGCGAAAATTTCATCGTCCTCCATGTCGTCTTCTTCGGAAATGGCCTCGTCTTCCCTGGTTTCACAAAAGAAAGTTATGTCAACGCCTCCTCACCACAAAGAGACTCCAGCCCCTGCGACAGGCGTTCAACGCACCAATTTACCTTGGATGGTCTCCGAACTGCGAAACCACAACTGGGGTCTGGAGAAGGAAGTTTGGGTGAGGGGATTTGTGCACCGCCAAAGCGCACTCAATCAGCGGAACGAAATCGGACTCGTGCGTTCCTTGATCGTCTGTTGTGCCGCGGATGCCATCGCCATCGGATTCCGCATGACTGCAGAAAATTTGCCTCGATATGAAAATGGTCAATGGCTGATGGTGCGCGGGCATTTACGCCCTGATCCCTCAGAGCCAAAGTCTGGTAGGGCTCCCTGGGAACGCAATCCCGATATCTTCTATGGCAAAGGCGTGCTCTTTGTTCCAGACAGCCTCATTCCCATTCCTGGTGAAATTCCCGATCCTTATGTGTTTTACCAGGCAAACGGGGATTTTTCAGAGTTTTAATTTAACCTCGCAATAAGTCGAGGGCTTCGGAAAACGCGGCATCCAAGGGCACACTGAATTGAAGGGGTTTCTGCGTACGAGGATGGGGCAAGGAGAGGCGTACTGCTTGCAATAGTTGTGCTGGTGCGATTTTCAGCAATTTCGCCGCAGCAGGACGATCCAATGGACCAAGCCTTTGCAAGGCACACTCCGCACCCTCATACGCAGGATCGCCAACAATCGGATGCCCAAGGTGACGCATGTGGACCCGAATTTGATGAGTCCTTCCGGTATCGAGTTTGCATTCCACCAGAGTAGCAAAACGGAAGCTTTCCAGCACCCGGTAGTGAGTAACCGCCCGTTTCCCTGTGGGTTGCACAGCCATGCGCACCCGATTATCAGGATCACGTCCAATAGGAGCATCGACAATGCCCTCCGCATCATCGGGGTGCCCCCACACCAAGGCCTGATAGATGCGTTCAATTTTCCGTGCCTCCAACATCTCCGCCAAGGTCCTGTGAGCCTTGTCATTCCGAGCGACCACCATAAGCCCAGGGGTATCTTTGTCCAAACGGTGAACAATTCCTGGACGCAATGGACCGTTGATAGAAGAAAGTTTTTTGAAATGGTACAGCAGACCGGCAGCTAAGGTTCCCGATTGTACACCGTTCCCGGGATGAACCACCAAATTACGGGGCTTATTGAGAATCACCAGATCCTTGTCTTCAAAGACAATGTCTAAAGGGATTTCTTCCGGTTCCAAATGGCTGGACGCCTTGGTGGGCAACTGCAAAATCGTCAGCCGCATTCCTGAACGCAATCGCAAATTTTTGGCGCAAACATGTCCATCGCAAAGGACTTGTCCTGCCTCCAATAGGCCTTGTAGATCGGTACGGGAATAATCCGGCAGGACATGGCATAGAAATTTATCAACGCGTTCACCCGCGTATTCTTCAGGGACTTCAACTGGAGTCATGGTGTCCAAAAATGGCCTACCGAACCACAGCAATCTGCTTCAAAGGAACAAAGCCGTTGACCGATTCGCCGATCCGTACGTTGGCCCAACCATCGCGCATTTCGCGGATTTCCACCTGAGTGCCTTCATGCAGTTCGTGCAGCACCTGGTACTTGTCTCCAGGACCGCTCATCACATCCGTGCTACGAGTGACGACGATCCCTGTGGATTCCGTCTCCAGCTTCACCGCTTTAAATCCCGCATCCAACGCGAGCACAGAAGCTCCAACGATAAGCAGGAAAAGCAACACATGAATTGTGGTTCGAACGCCCTCTTTGCGAATCAGGAACCCCAAAACCAGAAGGATCCCTGCAACCCAAGCGGCTAGCAATAAAAGCAATAATTGCGTATGTAGCCCTATGGCATGATGCGCTCGCCAGAACGCCTTGAGAATAGGGTTGTCCTCCTCGCCCTTGTCTGTTTTATCCACAGTTTGGCTACGCACAAATTCCAAGTTGGCATTCAGGTCGGCATTGGCAGGAGCCAACCGAAGGGCGGATTCGTAGGCCCAGATGGCACGGCCCAACTGGCCAGCCCGATAATAGGCATTACCCAAGTTGTAAAACAGGTCTGGATTTCGAATACCCGCTTGCACACAAGCGTCCCATACGTCAATAGCGGCCGTATATTTTTCTGCTCGGTAGGCTTGTACGCCTTGAGAAAACGCCTCGCAACGTTCTTCCGAAAAAGCAGCACCGACAAGGATCAAAAACACCGCAAGGATACGCCGCATCATTTGGTCCTCCCCAGATGTTCCGCCAAGGTTTTCGCTTGCCCCAGCAATTTACGAGACTCCGCATCATCGGTACCCAAGGGACTGAAACGCACTTGATCACATTGTTCCAAAAGAGACATCAAATCCTTGATATCCGCTTCAGAGATATCTCGCTG
>DATIQS010000334.1:0-2672 GCA_035470605.1 Fibrobacteraceae bacterium | reverse complement strand
CAGGCCCAGGAAGCCATAAGAACCTTGCGGTATTTATCCAGATCTTCCAAAATACGAGCCGTACCTTTACACACACAAATTAAAGGATCATCAATCACATTGACGGGCAAATTGGTTTCATGGCGTAAACGCTCATCCAATCCGCGTAACTGGGAACTTCCCCCCGTCATAATAATCCCTTTATCCAGAATATCTGCGGATAGCTCAGGGGGCGTAATTTCTAAAGCCTGCTTGACCGCTTCAACAATGGCCGTCACAGGCTCGTTCAATGCCTCACGAATTTCCACCGAGGAAATTCCCATGGTCCTAGGAATACCAGCGGTCAAATCACGTCCCTTAACCTCCATCTCTAATTCCTTGTCCAGAGGGAACGCAGAACCGATTTGGAACTTAATTTGCTCCGCCGTAGATTCCCCCACCAAAAGGTTGTATGTACGTCGCAGATAGTTGATGATCGCCTCATCCATTTCATCACCACCGACACGCACGGAAGCATCACAAACAATGCCATACAAAGCAATCACGGCAATTTCAGAGGTTCCACCACCAATGTCGATCACCATATTTCCCGAGGGATCTTCCACAGGAATTCCCATACCAATGGCAGCCGCCATGGGTTCTGCGACTAAATGCACCTCACGAGCACCCGCTTGGCGAACCGCATCAATGACCGCACGCTTCTCTACCTCGGTAATTCCCGAAGGAACACCCACGACAACCCTGGGCTTAACGAGGAACAACGGATATTTCTGAACGCGCTTAATAAAGTGCTGCAACAACGCTTCAACCAGCTTAAAATCAGCGATGACGCCATCTTTCATGGGGCGGATCGCCATCATTTCACCGGGTGTTCGTCCAAGCATTTTCTTGGCTTCGGAACCAATGTATGCCACTCGATCGTCATTCTTCCGGTCTACAGCAACAACTGTTGGCTCGTTAATCACAATGCCCTGTCCAGCCACATGAACAAGCGTGTTGGCGGTGCCTAAATCTATTCCGATATCACAGTTAAAAAGCCCAAACAAGAGATGCCTCTTTATGAAGGAGGTTTATGAAAACAATATAGTTAATAGGGTCTATTTTTCGGTTTTTTTTACGAATTCCGACGGTTCTTTGGGTGGAGCCGTTAAAAACATCTCCTTTTTGAAATAGCGGTCCCAATAGCTGTATCTGGCATCATAACGATACTTCCGTTTCTGAAAAATCGCGACATCCTTGAAATAGAAGAAATCCACTTCCGCATAAGCAGAATAATAATAAGCGGTATCCCCAGAAAAAAATCTCAAATCACGCACAATGTAATAGGGACGCTCCAGCAAATGACGGAATCCAGAGCCTTTCATCACCTCACCGGTCATATAGCGCAGATCGCTCTGCAACAAACCATCCAACTTTTCGTGAATACGGAATGGCGGCTCAGAACAACCAAACAGCCCCAACAAAGTGAATAGAAGGAGCCCAAAAGCGAGGTTAAACTTCATAGGTTGCAAAAGTCTCTCTATGCAACAAGGGCCTGCCAATTCTGCAGACCCTTTGGAATGAATGAATTTAGAAGGAATAAGAGGCAGAAATCCGGGACATCAGTCGCCCTTCACCCTGGAATGGATTTCGGTACAACATATCCTCAGCCATGGTGAAGTCGATTTTCAGTTTCTCTTCCACATTGATGCCAATGCCGAAGCCCACATTGTCATCCCAGGTCCCATCACCAGATGGGTTCGTATAGAAATAGTTTCCATCTTCAGGACACAAAGAAACATAACCATCCGCCGTCAAATCCGAAGGGGTAGAAGTATTGGAAGACTTATCGCAACTCACATACTTGATCACCTTAGAACCGCCAACACGGATCACAAACCAATCCCACCAGATATTCCGTTCAATGCCGAACGAAATCCGCCCGCCCCAGGACTCCTTCACATCCCACTGGCCAGAAGTTCCATTATCCGCATAAATTACCACCCCGGTGCTCGAATCCGTCAGGTAATTGTGAGCACGGGTCATGTCGTACAAATAGTCAGCTCCCAACCAGAAGAAGCCTCGATCCATCGCCACATTGACCCCCATACCGGCCACCAATTCCTTTTCATCAATACCAGGAGCCTGAATGAAATGGTAGGATGCCGCAGGAACAATCTCACCATTCACAAGTGACCAGGTGGAGAACAAACGGCCACTGGCGAAAACAGACAAAAGGTCCGAATCAAAGAATTTATGATCCTCTGGGCCATATTGAACCCGTGCAATTCCACCCGTGAATTCACCATCGACATCGGTGGACAACTGCCAATTCACACCAACATCAAACTTCAAAATAGAGGCAAAGGCACCAGAATTCACCTTGTAATCCAAAATCGAATCTTCGACGGCACCATCTTGGTGCGCAATATAAATATGGGCGCCAATCGCATTTCCGTTAGGGAACGTCCCCCCCAAGAAGCCATCAAAATTGGTGACCGGAGTGGGAACTGGGTAAGACTTGCGACCGTCATCTTTATAAACCACGACAGAATCAGGAAGATATTTGAATAGACTTTCATCACGACGGTTCAAAGCCCCAGCAATGGAAAGGCGAGGGTCTCGGCTGTCCTCTTGTCCTAATGCAAGAGAAAAAATGCCTCCAAACCAAGGATTTTGCGGGTCAAGATTGTTACCTGTCCCCAGGTCGTTAT
>DATIQS010000333.1:0-3050 GCA_035470605.1 Fibrobacteraceae bacterium | reverse complement strand
TCGGATTTTTGCATAGATTCGCAGCAATGTCATACCAGTCGCTGACGCCCTTATCGAGGGTTAAAACATGGGCGTCATAGGCGGTAATGCTGTAAGTTGCCAGAAAACGCTGTCGCCGGGCATCGGGTAGTTCGGGCATGGAGGTGCGAATCGATTCCACCTGTGCCGGATCGATTCGCAAACGAACCATGTCTGGTTCTGGGAAATACCGATAGTCGTGTGCATCCTCTTTGGAACGGATGACCGAAGTTTTACAGGTTGCAGGATCAAAGCGTTTGGTGCACTGATCCACCGTTTTACCACTATCCAGGGTAATCGTCTGCAACAAAATTTCAGCCTCAATCGCTTTTTCCAAATTGCTGAAGGAGTTCAAATTTTTAATCTCGGCGCGAGTTCCATAAGGAGCGGACTCAGAAGGTCGGATGGAAACGTTGGCGTCGCAACGCATGTTGCCATTTTCCATATTCGCGTTGCTTACTCCGGTATACTCCAGAATTTGTTTCAATTTTTGTAGATAGGCGACAGCCTCCTCTGGACTGCGCAGGTCCGGTTCGGACACAATTTCGCACAAAGGGGTTCCACAACGATTGGCGTCAAAGTGGCTGCCTTCGGGACTCATATCGTGGATGAGTTTGCCCGCGTCTTCTTCCATATGGATACGAGTGATACCAATGCGTCTGGTGGAACCATCCTCCAAGTCAATTTCCAGATACCCGTTTTTGCATACGGGATGGTCATAAACAGGCAGGCCTCCTGTTTGGGTGATCTGATAACCCTTGGGCAGATCGGGATAGAAATAGTTTTTCCGCGTCCACATGGCCTGTAAATCAATTTCGCAGTTAAGGGCTAGACCTAGACGAATTGCCAATTCCACAGCGTGCTGATTGGGAACAGGCATAGCACCCGGCATTCCCAGGCATACTGGACATACGTTGGTGTTGGGGGCTGATGAGGTGTCCACCGGACAGGAACAGAACATTTTTGTCCGGGTCGTCAGTTGGGCGTGAACTTCAAGTCCAATTACAGGGAAATAGGCGGCCATGAATTCTCCATTTCAAGGATTGCCTTAAATGTAAAATTGTTGAACCGTTGAATTTAGGCTTTGTTTTTCTTAGATTATGCGCATATGATCATTGACGCATAAAGAGGATTTATGACATCCGCACAACCCGCCCCTCTCCCAAATCAAATCGCTTTGGAACTTGTCCCGAATAGTTTTGATGGGCTGTTACAAGAGAGCGCTTTGGCGAAGGTTTATCCGCAAATTCAGGCAATCAACATCCCAGAAATGCGAAGCAAGGAGATTAAAGGTCACCATGCTGCGGAGGCTCTGCTTAAGGCTGGCTACAATCCGATTCCCCATTTTCGAACTATTGACCGAACCTATGCGCAACTAGAATCCTTAATTGCACCCTTGATTCCCTTAGGGTTGCAATCTGTTCTTTTGATTTCTGGGGATCCCATCAATTCTCCAGAATTTCACGCGTCTGATCTGACTCCACTTAATGCGATTCCTCGTCTGAAACAGGCCTTTCCCGGTTTGCGAATCTATACCGGTTTTGATCCCTATCGCCAATCGTTCCAGTCTGAACTGGAATACTGTATGCGCAAATTGGAGGCAGGGAGCGATGGCTTTTACACCCAGCCTTTTTTCTCGGAATTTTTTCTCCAGGTTTGGTTGGAGCAACTCCAGCATACAGAAGTCTGGGTTGGCGTCAGTCCGGTGACAACCCCCTCGTTTAAAGGTTATTGGGAAAAAACAAATCACGTCCCATTTCCTCCTGACTTTGATCTTTCTATGGAAGGAAACTGTCAAAATGAGAGGACACTACTGCAAATCGCTCGGCAATATGCTCAAAAAGCCTATCTGATGCCAATTACGGTCAGCGTAGAGAAATACTTGCCTCTGCTCCTGGGGTGAGACGGGATATATATTCCATTATAGACAGTCTTTTGATTGTTGGATCATTGGGGTTATGGATGAAACGCCGTATTTGGTTGTTCTGGGTTTTGCCAGTTGTTCTCTTTGTGTGCTTTGTGGCGCTTGCTTGGGCAAAGGATGGATGGGTTTTCTATCTGCGAGCGTTGCTGCTTGTCGCCTCGGGGTCTGCTGTGGGAGTGCTGATCACTTTGATGCTCATGCCAAGGCGTCCAAAGCCTATGACAGAACGCCTGACTCGGCGTAATTTACAAGAAGATTTGCGGACTAGTGAGGAGCGCCTGAAGCTGGTGATTGATGGCACCAATGATGGTATTTGGGATTGGGATATCGCTTCGGACAAGGTTTTCTGGTCGGAGCGTGCCCATTTGCTTGCCGCCAATGGTTCTTTGGGATTGGGTGACTCTTGGGAGGTCCTTCGACAGAAACTCTATCCAGGGGATCGTGAAAAATTGGATGCTGCGATTCGTGGGCATATTGTGGGGGATGTCCCTTTCAATATTGAATTGCGGATTCAAATGTTGGATGGAAAGCCCAAGCATCTGCAAATTCGGGGAAAAGCCAAACGCGATGAAAATGGGAAACCAGTGCGAATGGCTGGCTCTATTTCCGATGTGACCCAGAGAAAAACGGCTGAGCAAGAACTAATCTATAACGCTTATCATGATTCTCTGACGGCTGTTGGAAATCGAAAGATGTTTACCGATCGACTAGAACACCATATTCAGCGAGCATCGAAACGTAGGGATTATCTGTTTGCCATTTTGATTCTGGATGTCGATCATTTCAGAATGATCAATGATTCCTATGGCCACACCGTTGGGGACCGCGTCCTGCGGGAACTCGCTATGCGTCTGGAAGATCGTTGTCGTCCATTTGAGGATCAATTGGTGGCACGCATTGGTGGTGACGTATTTGGGGTCGCAATTGGGAACATTCAGCAAACCAGGCAAATTCAGGATTTGACTCTCTGTATTGAACAGGATTTAATGACTCCTATGGTGGTGGAAAAATTAGAGATCGCTGTTTCCGCGACCATTGGGATTGTCTTTAATGGCGATAAATTAGAGCCCTCTGAAGAAATGCTCGCTAATGCGGATACAGTTCTTCA
>DATIQS010000332.1:0-7644 GCA_035470605.1 Fibrobacteraceae bacterium | reverse complement strand
GCGATTGCAATGGCAAACCCCGATGCTCAGCTAGAGGCAATTGACCTTTCTCAAGAGGCGCTTGATCTGGCGAGGGAGAATATCATTGCGCATAAATTGGAATCCCGAATTCGTTTACATCAGGGGGATCTACTTTCTGCTTGGGATGGCCCACAGCCGCAGTTAATTGTCTCCAATCCTCCCTATATTCCTCAACCGTCTCTTCTTCACTTACAGGCGGAAGTGCAACAGGATCCGATGCAGGCGTTGGATGGCGGTCCAGATGGGCTCGATGTGGCCAGGCGTCTGATTGTGCAGTCGGAGCGGATTCTCGCTCCTGAGGGCGTGCTTTTGATGGAGCTTGGGGAAAAGCAACCCGCCCAATTGCGCATGGAGTTCCCTCAGTTCACGATTAAAGAGCACGCGGATCTTTCTGGCGTGCGTCGCTTTGCTGAATGCAGAAAGACGGAAGCCCCAAGCTCAGGAACTGAGGCCGCTATGGTTTAACCAATGAATGAGTACCGAGATATCCGCTGATCGGACTCCCGGGGTGCGCGCGGCCTGTGCCAAGGTAAGGGGTTTGGTTTGCATGAGCTTCTGACGCGCTTCAAAGCTCAAGGCGGCAATGGCGGTGTAGTCCAGGTCTGGTGATAGAGAAAGAGTCTCTAGGCGCTTTTGCTGCTGGAATTCGCGCTCCTGGCGCTCGTAAAATCCGCGGTAGAGTTCTTCGGCATACAGATGAAGCTGATCCTCCCGGGAAAGGTGAAGTCCAGCGGCTTCGCAGACCGTTTGCGGAGAAATGCCTGGACGTCGTAATAGATGGATCCAGCGCGGACGCTCCTGTAAAGGCGCTTGACCTTTCTCTTCTAGTATGCTGTTTGCTGTTTTCAGATCCGGTCCCGAAGCGTTCATTTGCTGTATGGCGTTGGAACGCATTTGCTGCGAATTTTTGTAGAAGTTCCACTGATCGTCTTGGACCATACCGACTTCGCGTCCGTGCGTGGTCAGGCGGGCCCCCGCGTTGTCATAACGGAGAAAGAGACGATATTCCGCCCGGCTGGTGAACATGCGGTAAGGCTCATCCAGGCGAATAGATACTAGGTCGTCCAGCATAACCCCGATATAGGATTCAGATCGGCCTAACAGAAAAGGCTTGCGTTCCTGAACTTTCAGTGCGGCGTTGATTCCTGCCATTAGTCCCTGTCCAGCGGCCTCTTCGTATCCCGATGTGCCACAGACCTGCCCCGCGAAATAAAGCCCTGGCCAATCTCGGCTTTCCAGTGTGGGGTGCAATTGGGTGGCGTCCACTGCATCGTATTCCACGGCATAGCCAATTTGCAAAATTTGGCAATGTTGCAGTCCTGGAATACTCCGCAATGCGGCTTCCTGTATCTCGGAGGGTAAGCTGGAAGAAAAACCGTTTACATAAATTCTTCCCTGTCTAAATCCTTCGGGCTCTAGAAATAGCTGATGGGAGTCTTTGTCAGAAAAACGGTTGATTTTGTCTTCAATGGAGGGGCAATAGCGGGGCCCGCGGCCATGGATCAGTCCGGTGAACATGGGGCTCTCCGCAAAACCGGTGCGCAAAATTTCATGAGTGCGGAGTGTTGTTCGGGTGATCCAGCAGACCGCCTTGTTTTGTAAGGGGTCAGTAGTGGACCAACTGAATGGATACGGAGTCGCGTCACCCTGTTGTACTTCGCATTGGCTGAAATCAATGGATTCTGGGGCCAGACGAGAGGGCGTTCCTGTTTTGAGCCGCAAGAGGCGCAACCCTATGTTGCGTAGGCAGTGGGAGAGTTGTGTGGCACTTGCCTCGCCCACCCGTCCTCCTGGCGTCGTATGAAGGCCAGTATACATGCGTGAATCGAGGAAGGTCCCTGTGGTCAGAATGATGGTATGAGTCCTCAGCTCTCTGCCATCCGCGAAATAGACGATCCAGAGAGAGGGGCCCGTTGACGAAACAGGCTCAATTGTAGCGACTTCACCCTCCAAGAGATCCAAGCCAGGGCAGCCTTGCAAGTACCTCTGCGCTGTCTCTGAATAATTCGCCATGTCGGATTGACAACGAGGTCCCCAAACTGCGGGGCCTTTCGAGAGATTGAGCATTCGAAACTGAATCCCTGTGGCATCGGATAGGCGGCCCATGATGCCTCCTAGGGCATCGATGTCGCGAACAATTTGGCCTTTTCCTAATCCACCGATGGCGGGATTGCAACTCATGCGCCCAATTGCGGAGATTTCCATGGTCACCAGCGCCGAGCGTAAGCCCATACGCCAACCCGCGTGAACGGCTTCGATGCCCGCGTGACCACCCCCCACGACTACCATGTCGTACTGTGTTTGCATGCCCCAAGCTTAGTAATCTTGGAGGAGGGCTTTATAGGTAGTTTAGCAGAGAGGTCTCCATCACAGATGTAGCGACCTCCAGGGAGGCTTCATACACGGTTTCTGCCAAGGCGTAGTCGGAGAGTACTGTGGTCAAATCCGCGTCCTGGATATTGGAAAGGAGATCTGTGGCTGTGGTGATGTTGGCGGTATTGCGGTCCGCTGTGTCAGAAATGCGGTTTGTTTTTGCACCCACAGAGGCCTGGGCGCTCGTCATCCGGTCTATGGAGTCATCTAAGTAGGTGATGGAAGTTTCAATATCATCCTGAGAATTTTCGTACAAGCCTTCCATCAAGGCGATCATAGAACTGAAACAGTCAACCTCTTGGTCGTTACCGAAAGCATCGTCTGCGGTTGTGTTGATGGTCATCGTTACCCCAGGCTCAATCTCCCGATTGATTTCCCCGTTGTCGTTATCCAGGTCGTTGCGCCGGATCCACTGGTAACTCATATCCAGTCCAGCAGCGGCTGCAGTTTGGGCGTCTGCAGTCAGGAAGGTGATGGTGCCATTGACATAGTCCACCTCGTAGTCCGTTCCCTCTTCCAAACCATCGATTTCCAAGGTTCCTGGGATAATGCGGCAAACCTCGTCATCCTCATTGGAGGTGTCATAAATTTGGTAGGCTGTGTCTAACGTTACTGCGGAATCTGTGATGTTACCTGTTCCGTCAAGAACGGAATATGGGGCCTTGTCCGTGTCCGTACCCGCGAAGATATAGTCGCCTTTGTAGGTGGTGTCCGCCAGATTTACCATTTCCAGGAGTTCTTGTTGGGCCTCCTCCAGTAGAGAAAGGCGGTCCGTGGACGTTAGGGTGTCACTTGCCCCTTGTAAAGCGAGTTCACGAGCACTTTGGAACAAGTCATCAAAACCGGACAGGCTGGTATCCACAACAGCCAGATAGGCTTTTGCGTTGTCTGTATTGTCTGAGGTTTGGTTTCGATAATCTAGCTCAGTCGTCAGATCCAACATATTGACGAGGCCAATGGGATCGTCTGAGAGTTTGTTGATGGCATTGCCGGAGGAGAGCTTAAGTTGTAAATCGGCAAGCGTGGTCTGGTTTTGCATCACATTTCGGACCACACTGGAATACATCTGTTGCAGGGCGATGCGCGTCATACGGTCTCCTTTGCGTTCAAACCCTAAATCGCCATCAATGTGTCAAGGACATCGCTGATGGTGCTGATAAACTTGGCTGAGGCATTGTAACTTTGCTGGTATTTGATCATGTTGGTCAGTTCTTCGTCCAGATTGACTCCAGACACGGAGGAAACCTGAGACTCGATTTGTTCAAGTAATGATTCCTGCGTCTCTGAGGATGTTTCCGCTTCAGAGCTTTCTACGCCTAACCTTCCAACAGACGCTGCGAAATACTCCGCTAAGGTGTGGGTGTACTCCCCAGAATCGTCTGGATCGGTGATATCTGTGTCGCGTAGACCTGCGATACTCAGGGCATTATTGCCATCACCACTGCCGGAAAAACCGCTGGTGTTATAGCTGAAGTCGACGGTAAAGGAGCTTCCAGAAGGATAATCAGTGGTGTTGATGATTTGAATGGTTCCCAGTTCGTAATCAATGACATAGTCGGCGTCGGCTCCTTCCTCCAGGAGATTTCCGCTGCTGTCATACACGACAACGGAGTCGTCAAGCAGATCTCGATATTTGGAATTGATTGAGGTTAAGGTTAATGTGTTTTCCGCATCTGAAGTCACAGAAACGCCGCTAACGGTTTCCGTGGAGCCCCCTTGTGCAGCGGCGATGTTGTTGCAATCATCTTCCACTGCGGCAGAAAGTGAGATGGTGGAGGCGGTGAGGCCATCTGGGTCGAAGAAGTTTACCCCTGTCAGTCCATAAAGGGTATAACCTTCCAAATGAAGTGCGTTCACCTGTGTAACCAGGGAAGACACCATGCTATCCAGTTCCTCCTCATAACTGGGAATAACCTCATCCCGCATTTTGACCAGAGCCGCCAATGACCCCCCTGAGGCTTCAATAGTGGAGGAACTCCCTTTGAAGTGCATCGTAGTGATGCTGTAGGAGGTCCCATCCGAATTTGTCGCGGTTTCCTGGCTGGTTTCTAGTGTGAAGGCACTCTGCGGGCTTACGAGCATACTCCCTGAAAGAGTAACCGTCACTGCGCCTGTGCTATCCTCGATGTACTCGATATCTGCAATAGAGGCTAGCTCGTTAAGTAATTCATCCCGAGCGTCTCGACTGTCATTGGCTGCGGAGCTGTCCAATCCTTCGGCGGCCACAATGGCTTTGTTCAACTCAGAAATTTGTTGTGCAATGGAGTTGATTTCATCCACACTGGCTTCAATCTGATCATTGATGGTGTCTTTCATTTCCTGGAGTTCACTGGATGCTGACTGAATGCGATCGATGAGAATAGTTGTTGTGCTTACGAGTGTTTCCCGAGAACTTTTGTCACTTGGATTGTTTGCTACATCAGACCAGGCATCCCAGAAATCATCCAGAGCGTCAGCGATTCCAGTGTCATCTGTTTCATTATAAATGCTTTCCAGCGCGGAATATTGGGTGGCTAACGTATCCGCATAGGAAGAATCGGAGGTTTGATCATTGTATTGCTGGTCTAGGAAGACGTTTCGCACTCGCTCAATCATCTGGACAGAGACGCCGCAACCCATTTCACCATAGATTTCATCGGCGCGGGATGATGAAGTCAGGGAAACGACTTTGCGGGTGTACCCATCTGTATCGGCGTTGGTGATGTTTTCGCCTGTGACACTGAGCTGCAATTGGGCGGCATTCAGTCCACTTTTACCAATAGAGAGGCCAGAAATGAGCGACATGACTATCCCCTCCGGTTCAGAAGATTACGAACAGCGGGTTTACTACGGTTCAGTTTGCCTTTGGCATCATAGACTTTGGGACGAGTATTTCCTTTGCCTGGAATCCGTACAAGCAGGTTTACCATGGACTGAACGTAACTTTGTGCGCGAAGAGTCAGCGCTGTGTTGAGTTTGGTGACCTTGATGAGGTCTGTACGGATCGTTCGCAATTTGTCTGCAGAAGCAAAAATTTCAGTGCTATCGAAATCCGGCCAATATTTTGCGAGTTCTTGCAATGTAAGGATTTCCATGGATGCTCCTTCGGAGAGAAGTTCCATGTGCATCCGGCGACGATCATCCAAAACGAAAATGTTGTCTGTTAGCGTCCCCATTTCTTGAAGTAGGGACGACAGTTCCTCCACCTTGTTTTCAATGAGCAGATTCTTCTGGCGTTTGGACATATCCAAGAGGCGCTGATAAGCGTTGACCAGATGTTCCAGCGTGGCTTGGAGATCGTTCCATTCATTACGGGCGTCCATGGGGGGCCTCCCTGTTTTGTTGTTTGTCCCTTCGATCTAGAACCTTGCGCACATAATTTTGCGTTTCCGCATAGGGGGGAATTCCTGCATAGCGGTCCACCGTTCCTGGTCCCGCATTATACGCCGCTAAAGCTAAATCCTCTCGACCGTTGTACTTGCGTAGTAAGCTCTTTAAATAGCGGGCGCCTCCCTGGATGTTTTGCCGCCCATTCCAGGGATTCATGACTCCCAATTCACGAGCTGTATCCGGCATGAGTTGCGTGAGTCCCATGGCCCCTTGCGGAGAGCGAGCGAGGGAATCCCCTGCAGACTCCTGCTGCACGAGGCTTGACAGCAAATCCGCATCTAAATTCTGTTCTGTTGCAGCCTCCTGAATCCAGGCATCCACATCTTTTTTACTAGCTCGGCGTGGCTGTTGGGCTTTCCGGTTTAACGCTGCTGCTTGTGAATAGGCTGCATGAGCCATGGATGGGGCCTGATCACCGGGTTGCAGTTGCCGGTATATGAATTGGGCAAGTCCAAGTGACCCCTGGCGGCTCGCTTCTTTGGACATTTCCTCATCGAGCATTTCCGTGAAAATTTCGCGCCCATTAGACATCTGTGTCAGACCATCCTTGGAAACGGTCTGGCGTAGAGCCTTAAACATCTGATGGATAAATAACGCCTCAAAATCTTGGGCCACCTTCCATTTTTGGGGGTCCAACGATTGAACGCCGTTGGTTGCGGCGTTTCTATCCATTCCTTGGAGATCGCCTGTTTTCATTTCGGAATCCTTCCGAGAACCTCTTATGCAAGAGACATGCCGGAATAAATTTGCTGAAAATAGGCAAAAAAATGGATTTTTCCCCAATTGACTCCGGTGAAAAATACCGGTCAGGGAAAAAAATGCTGGTGGAGAATTTCTCCTATGGAGGATTACATAGGGGGAACTGGATCGAATAGCGTACTGTCTGGATCGCGTTTTAACTGATGCCGGTAGCTTTTCTCCAGAAGATAGAGGGCCGTTTTGCTGGTGGCCCAATCCTTCTTGATTCCAATGGTTTCATATCCCCGCAAAACGATAGGCATGGTCGCCAGGAGGTCGAATTTCCAGCACTGATCGATCCATGTGAAGTACAAAATGGCGACGTGGGGAGAGGTCGCTAGGCCGCGGGCTCCCCGGTCGTTGCGGATTTCAAAGGGTCCTAGTTCCAATTCTTTCACCTTGCGTACAATGGTGCTATTTTGTCCCATCACCAATTGGAGAAGACGGTCATAGTAAACACCGTTCAGAACGCCTTCCCGATCGAACATTCGGTAAGTCAGAATGGTCATTTGCTCGTAAAAGGGGCGCGTTTCTACTTCCTCAGGGGTTTCCGTAGCCGCTGCGTTTTCCATATCTTCCAACCACTGTTGGCTTGAATCTGTGAGCATGGGCTTGACGATGGAGGCGGGCTGGCCTGATTGTAATCTGTCCAGCAGGAGCTGCCAGGTGGAGTCTAGCATTGGGAGGCGAGGATCCTCTGGGAGAAGGGCTTGATTTCCTGGAGTGGCTGGTTCTTCATGGGGCGATGGAGTACATCCGGGGAAGAGCAGAAGGGCCAGAATCCAGAGGGTCATGTCCAATTTCATAGATTTTTGCAAATGGCGCATCGTGACGATTACCTTGTCCTGGACGATTTATCCCTGCTGGCTCGTTGCGAGGTCCGTACTTTCCAGGGCTCAGGCCCTGGAGGCCAACATCGGAACAAGACCAATACGGGAGTGGAGTTGTTGTTGCCTGAATTCAATCTAGAAATCCGTTGCTGTGAGGACAGGAGCGCTGGCGTGAATCGAAACCTTGCTTTGCGCCGTTTGCGTCTGCGTCTTGCGGAAAAAATCCGTAGTTCTCCTGCGGATTCTCCTTTTGGACCGTTTCCTGGTTCTGGGGGGCATATTCATTCCGGGAATCCCCAATATGCTCGTTGGG
>DATIQS010000331.1:0-4724 GCA_035470605.1 Fibrobacteraceae bacterium | reverse complement strand
CCCGCCGGTCCAAGACGCTCCGCCTCGTGAATCGGTCCTTGGCACGGGGTTGGCTTGACTCCACACAAGGCTTTTTGAAATGGTAATTCCCTCCTGACTGCCAGTCAGGGGCCTTGTGCGGAGATGCGCCAACTCGCCTGCGGCGGCCGTGCCAAAGCCCAATTCTCAGGCCTGACGGCCTGCTCCGCTCGGCTCCCGCGATTGGCCCGTCGTTCCTGTGCGCTGGATAAAAATCGACTTGAAGCCCCAGGATGGGGGAGAGAAGAAGTTCACCAGATTCCGCACGGGGTACCAAATCTACCCACACGATAGTCGGAAGCGCCAGAACCAAAGCCCCTTTATTATTTTTTCGCTATGAAATTCGGACTTCCCTTGTGGGCGCTTGTCTTTCTCTGTGGGTGCGCAGGATCGATTGGCACGTATACCGTGGATTCGGCAAAGGCACGAGTGATGCGTCCCAATTTGCAGCCTTTCATGGCGTCTGAGAGTCGAATTCACCAAGAGTTCCGTATGGAGGCCTCTGGGGGGCCTCCGGCCAAAGATGTAAAGGATACCCGTTTCTATAAGGAAACCTCGGAATTCGGCTATTCCACTGAAATTTGGAAGGCCGGGGATGGGAATTATCGAGTGGTGACCGGCAATTCAGGGCTTGATGGGGCCTTTATCGCAAATGTCGGGTGGTTTAGTTTTGTCGCAGGAACAGGGGTGCAGCTTGTGGATGGGGTCTGGGAAGGTACCTTCTATGTGGAACCAAGATTTCAATATCATTCCGAAAATTTTACCCTCGGCTTTGGCTTTGCTACGGGTATACAGCGAGGGGAGCTCGACATGGTTGTGAATGAGGTATGGGAAGACTCCATTTTGGATGGTTCTGACTGGGTTGTGGATACAACCTATGATACGAGTCACTATCAGGCCTTGGCTTGGACCCCTGTCCTCGGATGGATTATTGGATTGGGCTGGGATTTCGGGATGATCGCTCCATTTGCCAGTCTAGAATTAAGTTATCAACCCTTTTTGCTTTCGGATGACTACGTCCCATCCTCTGTTTACAACTTCAATGTTTCGGCTTTCACGTTGGGGACTCGTATTGACCTAGCAAAAAATTGGGGATTACTCACCAGCCTCGTTGGGCAAGGTGCAGGAGATGAAGTGCATCTTTCGGGACGCGTTGGTTTGTCCTATCATTGGTGATTTGATCCGAGCCCCTAATTTGGGATTATTTTTTCGGCATGCGAATTTTAAAACAAGCTTTTTTGCTGGGAATTCTTCTGTGGCTTGTAGCATGTAATTCCCAGAAAGTGACTCTGCGTTTTCATGCGCTGGATCCAACGGAACTCCACTTTGTGCTGGAATCTCAGATGAAGCTGATTGTGGATAATGGAGATTCTGTCGATGCTTTAGGTTCCAACCTTCAAGTCCTATTCCATTCAACTCCTGTTGTAAACTATGACGATGGATCGGCAAGGATTCAAATTCAAGCGGATTCCGTCAGCTATCGTTCCACACAACGTTCTGTTGAAGAATGTCTGCATGTCGAGCGTTTACTCCTTCAAGAGGGTTTTCAGTTCAAAATGGCCCAAGATGGTATGATGCAAGATATACGCACAGATGGTTTTTTCCCTGATTTGGAACGGACCGATATTGATTTTCAGAGATTAGTCCTCAAGGTGCAGCCGATTCTGCCTACGGGTGAAGTGAGTTTGGGCGATACATGGGAGCGCCAGCAACTAGTCGGAGAAGGTCCAGAAAACCGTGCCTACGTGTACAAATGGTTCCAATTGGAGGATTTGTACCAGCGCGAGGGAAAACAATTGGCCAAATTGAGAATGAATATCAAATACCGTTTGGATTCCGCGACAACGGGACTACGTATTCGTGACCCAGATTTCATTTTGGGGTCCGGCATTATCCTCTTCAATGTTACAGAGGGCCAATTAGAGGAGGTTTCTCTGGAAATCGATGGTTCCTTGAATGTCCTATCTCCAAAAATTATGGACTCCCTACCTACGATGCAGGTGCGACAAGTGTTGCATCTCTGGAGAAGCCGACCATGAGGTGCGTTTTCTCTCTTCTCACCGGAGGACTAGTATGCGCCTTTGCGCAGACACCATTGCAATCCTTGCATGGTCATGTGATTCTTTCGGCAGCGGGAAGTCCCTATCTGGTGGAAACGAGTTTGGTTCAAACCCCTCGGGATACTCTAGTTATCGAGGCGGGCGTAAGGGTTCTCGTAGATGGCTATCGCAAAATTTTGTTACGCGGTTGTGTACGGATCCACGGAACTGCATCCCAACCTGTCATTTTTTCCAGTGCCGATTCGACGGATTCCTGGATCGGTTTGCACTGGGCCACCGGGAGCAAAGCCATGGATGTCCAGGAACTAGTGGTGCAAAATGCATTTCGGAACACCGTAAGCGCCTCCAGCGGACAAATGTTTCAATGCCGTTTCCAAGGCAACTACTACGGTTTGTGGGTGGATGACTCCCCCAATTTGCGTCTGGTTCGATGTGAATTTCAACGGAATCGTTACGGTTTGGCCGTAGGCTCAGGAATTCTACAGATCTCCTCCAGCAAGATATCGAAAAATGTCTACGGCATCTGGCTAGAGGGCCAGGGGCAAATACATGGATTAGAAAATCAAATTGCAAACAATACAGAGGAAGACTCGCCTGCGATAACAAAACCCATAAGCCGCTCATATTATTCCCAACGACTGTTGCAGGCTCTAGAAGCTCGTTTTTAGTCGATTCTGTGATACGGGGATAATCCTAACGGCTGCAGTGGACTGGGCCAATTTTATGTTCCTTATTTTGTGAACCGCCCTTTTGGCTTGATGAGGTGGGTACAGCCGCTATGTCCATGTGGCTTTGTGTACGACTGCGACCGCTGTTATATTGGTACTATTGACTGAGTCTGCCGGTAGACTGGAAACACTTGGAAGACAAGTCACGTAGTCAAAGAGAAGAGTTAGCGTCCCGCTCAACGGCAACGCCGTAAGCGACTGAGTGGTGTATAGCCTTCCGTAAGGCCTGTCCTGCACGGAGTGCACATTGGCCGGAGGATTCGTGTACGCTCTGTTGGACAGAAATTCATCAGATTCCCCACGGGATATAACTTACCCACACGATAGTCGGAAACCCCTAAAAATCAGCAAATAACAAAGACTCGCCATGGTTGCTGTCGCCGGAATTGTAATCACCCAAGCCCAGACGATTTTGCGGGCGGTAACCCAACGGACGTTATTGAAGCCGCGCACGGAACCTACCCCCATGATAGAACCCGCAACCACGTGGGTCGTGGAAACAGGGATTCCAAGATGGGTACATGCTGCGATCACCATGGCAACAGCTGTTCCAGAGGTGCATCCCTCCAATGGGTGAATTTTGGTAATCTGGGTTCCCATCGTCTTCACGATGCGCCAGCCGCCGCACATAGTCCCCAAGGAAATCGCAGAATAGCAGGCAATAGCAATCCAACGATGCACATCCAAGACGTTATCCATGGTCAGGACAACGGACGTATCCGATGCGTAGGCGTGAGCGGCGATCATAGCCATGGCAATCACCCCCATAGTCTTCTGAGCGTCATTGGTTCCATGAGCAATGCTGGCAAACACCGCAGACAAAACCTGCAAGATTCGGAACCCTCGTTCTGCCTTATGGGGATGCATGTTACGGCAGATCCATAAAGCCAATCCTTTAAACACAGCGGCTACTAAAAAACCAAATAAGGGCGCAATGATGATAAAGGCGAAAATTGTTTTTACACCAAAGGCCTCATTGAGCCGATAAAACTCCCCGTGCGCAAAAATGCTTCCCAGGTCCTTCCAGGAACCATCCCCCCAGTTGACCACATGAAGCCCCGACATGCCCTGAAAGGACGCGGCACAGGCAAGGGCTGAACCAATCAGACCCCCAATTAACGCATGGCTAGACGATGTAGGAATTCCCAAAGACCAAGCCAGCAAGTTCCATAGAATCGCCCCGAACAGGGCACAAATCAAAACATGCAGCAACAATTCATTGATCCCGCTCCCCGCTCCCATAGCGATAATCCAGTGAGTATCGACCACCCCCTTACCAACCGTTTTGGCGACAGCCGTTCCGAAGCAAAGACCTGTAAAATTGCCAAAACCCGCCATCATCACAGCAACGATCGGAGGCAGGGTGCGAGTCACCACAATTGTTGAAATGGTGTTCGCCGCATCGTTGAAGCCATTCACGAAATCGAACAGCAGAGCAGTGACAACAACAATGGAAAGGAGAAGAAAGACGGTGTGCATCGTTCAACCCTGTTTCACCTTGATTCCCAAAACCAGCTTGGCGACATAATTGATCGTATCGCTGCAAGTTTCAAGAATTTCGTATAGTTCCTTATACTGGATTACTTCCACTGGTGTGATATCACTGTGAAAAAGCTCAGCTAACGCGGCATGGAAAACATCATCACAGGCGTTCTCCATGCGATGCATCCGCTCACACTCCGCCTGGACTGGTTTCTCTGATTCGAGTAAATGCAGAATTTCACGAAGCCCACAGGTCATGGACAGGATAAGCTCGCTGAATTTCAAGAAATGATGAGGAAGCGAACGAATTTCGTATGCTTCGATTTTCCGAGCGACTCCATTGATCATGTCCATAGCATGATCCAGCTGGATCGCCAGGGTATGAATATCTTCGCGATCGATGGGAGTGATAAACGTTTTCTGTAAATCTTCAATG
>DATIQS010000330.1:0-5834 GCA_035470605.1 Fibrobacteraceae bacterium | reverse complement strand
CCTCCCGCCGCATCTTGGGAAACACTACCCGCCGATTCGGAGAAAATGCGGTCATGTGGGCAACCAGGTGAGAATGTTCGCCAATGAGGCCGCGACCCGAAGCTCTATGAACTCTTGATTCGCAGGCGTCTCTTTCCGATTCTTCCTGGACCAATAGAGCCAGGCTCTGTAGCATACCCGTGTTCCTGGCAATAGCGTCGCCCTGATATGCCTGCTTTCCGTATGCTCTCATCGATCGCATTGTATTCTGCTTGATTCATTTGGGCTTCTTGATTGAGGGAGGCCATATTCTATATCCGAAACACGATCTTTCTTAGATGCTCTTCACCGAACGGTTAGTCTCGTTCACCTGGAGCAAAGGTGGGCGCAGGGGAGTGGGGGCACTTTGTGGCACAAAAAATCGAGGGCGAGCCCGATCGAGCAACGGCTTCGGGCTTCGCCCGTTAGCCGGGCGCTATCCCCTATGGGGAAGGGCGGTCCACAGGAAGTCGATCCGGTCAACTGTGGGATTTTAGATAGCTGTTTATTCCTGGACATCTGGACGCATCGTCAGCCAGGCGATATAAAGGTTCTGCCAAAGCACATAAAAAAGAGGAGCCAGGCTAACCCATGGACCAAACCATGATCCCGCAATCCAAATCGTCAAAATGGTGTTCTTCTGACCGAGAATCTGCGCCCCCTCTTCAGCATGACGACCATGCACCAAACGACGCCCCAGGGCGAACTGCGTCAGACAAAGAAGTAAGGACACGAAAGCCATACCCAAAGCAGGCCCCCACAAAGCCCATCCATTCGCACCGGCTAATTGTAAGAGTAACGCCGCCCGTGTACGCGCAACCACCAGAAAGACAGCACAAGCCCAGAGAATCAACGCCAATCCCTGAAATTTTGCCAAAGAATCGGCGAATTTGGGCTGCAGACGCCGCATCAACCAGGCAAGGGCTAACGGGATGAGAATCAACGGCAATGTGCCGAAGAGAATACGGGAAGGGATGTCCCACGCCCCCATATCAGACATCGTGGCGCTAGCAGGTAAATGTCCAAGAATTGCCACCCAAAGCGGCACCAAAAATCCAACGGCCAGATGTTGCACCAGGACCCCGGAAACCACCATAGAGGGGTTCCCGCCGCGCATGCGAGCCACCGAGGGCGCCGCCGTCCCAGTAGGTGCAATCAACACAAGAAACATGGCCCATGCCAGCTCCAAATTCGAAGACCAACAAAGACGAGACAACAGCCAAGCAGCCGGTGCAAGCAGCAACCAAGCAGGCAGTAACCGAACAAGCATCCAGACGGAAATCCGCCAGGATGCCCTATTAGGACCAACAAAAGCGAAAAAGACCATGACCCCAAGCACCCAAGGAAGCAGCCAGGCTAAAATTTCCGCTCCAGGCAGGAGCAATCCAAGGCCAATAGAGACCGGTAAAAGAATAGCTCGAAGAATTCGCATGGGGAGCAAAGATAGATCTCTCCACCGGACAATCTTCCCGTCACCACAAGATCGTCTACATTTGCCCTATGGCAAATTATCCCGAAGAAATCGTCTTGGCCGCTGTAAATAGCGTGCAAGGAACCGTGCGACTACCGGGTTCCAAGAGCCTGACCAACCGGGCGTTGTTACTCGCCTCCCTCTCCCAGGGGGATACGATCCTGACCAATATTCTGCGAAGCGATGACACGACTCACATGCTCCACGCATTAAGTCTCCTCGGTATCCGCACGGAATTTTCCCAAGACGGCTTATCGGTGATGGTTCACGGCTGCGGAGGATCCTTCCCCGTCGCGCAAGCCCGACTTTTCCTCGGCAACGCAGGAACAGCCATGCGTCCTCTGACCGCGGCCCTTTGTCTTGGACACGGGGATTACCTTCTGGAGGGTGAACCCCGCATGATGGAACGTCCAATCCGCGACTTAGTGGATGCGCTGATTTCTCTTGGAGCCAGGATTGATTACCTCGCTCTGCCAGGATATCCTCCTCTGCGTATTCATGCCCAGGGGCTCTCGGGAGGAGCAACCCAAATTCGTGGAGACGTATCCAGCCAATTTCTCAGCGCGCTCCTCAGGGCGGCCCCCCTCTGCCAAAGTCCTCTATCCCTGCAAGTACAAGGAGAACTGATCTCCAAACCCTATGTCCGAATCACTCTAGAAGAAATGCGACGGTTTGGCGTCGAAGTGGAAAATCATGACGATCGTGAATTCCACATTCCCCAGAAACCCTATCGTTCCCCAGGACAAGCCCTGGTAGAAGGAGACGCCTCCTCCGCCAGCTATTTCCTTGCTGCAGCAGCCATTGCGGGTGGACCTGTACGCGTCCTCGGAGTAGGCAAAGCCAGTGTACAGGGAGATATCGCCTTCGCCAAGGTGCTAGAAAAAATGGGAGCCCAAGTCAGCTGGGGAGAGGACTGGATTGAAGTCTCGCGCCGAGAATTGCGCGGTGTCGATCTGGATCTAAATCACATCCCAGATGCCGCCATGACCGTAGCCATCCTCGCCTTGTTCGCCAAAGGTTCAACGTGTATTCGTAACATTGCCAGTTGGCGCGTCAAGGAAACGGATCGTTTATCCGCCATGGCCACGGAACTGCGAAAGGTTGGTGCCCAGGTGGAAGAAGGAAATGACTTTCTACGCATTTCGCCTCCAGCCAAACCCATCCACGCACGCATTGCCACCTATCAGGATCATCGCATGGCTATGTGTTTCTCCCTGGTCGCGGTCGGTGGGTGCCCTGTTACGATCCTCAATCCAGGCTGTGTCTCTAAAACATTCCCGGACTACTTCGACGTTCTAGCCTCTCTTTGCCATTCAACCTAGACCCCACTATTCGTTTTGAGCAAGAGCAAAAAGAGGACCAAAGAGTTCCAGGAATCGGTTAAATCCATAGCACTCGCCTCGCTTTTGAAGTGCACACCAAATTTATGTAATGTTATATGTAATCAAATGGCTTGTATGCAATTATTAGAGAGACCCTGAACCAAAATTCATCCGAAGCCCCATATTGGGAGAGAGAAAAAATCCACAAAATTCCGTACGAGACACCAAATTACCCACACGATTTGCAAAAAAAATGGGCCCTTAGGTTTATTTTGGTCGAGCGCAGCAGCGGAAGCCGATAGAAGGATCTTTATAAAAATTGCGTGTACTTTTTCGGGCTCCGGTTTCTCCCAAGAGCAATACGTTGACGGTATCCACCAGATGGTAGTCGAGACCGTTTGCGATGGCATTGACCCATACATCTCCTCCGCGTCGGTTATATTCCGCCAGGTCCAGAGAGTCATAGCCAAGAATCAGCGAGCTATCGTTGGGGTGACGTACTTGGTAAACCAGCAGATGATCTGTGAATTGAGACGGCAGCAACAAGGAATCCACATCCCCTAATGAGGTATCGATTTCCAGTAACGTATCAAAAACACCGCTGACTATATAGAGATAGACCGTATCCATGGTGTAGGTGGGGCGGTAGCGCATCGGGGTTCCCTTGGCGGTGCACTTGGCCAAGTCCGATAGCTCGTCTGTTTCAAAGGAAACGTAGCTAGAGCCTTTTAGAAAACCAGTGGTGTCGATGGTGGTATCGATCGTAGTATCGTATGGAGTCACGTTCTTGTCGATAGTGGTATCCATGGTGGTGTCGATTCCCCATACCCATTCCTGCAACTGGCCTGGCAAATCGCGCACGCCGTCCGTGCTGACGCAATTGCGGTTCCGCGAGGCCAGGGAAAAAGCCGAGGAAGAATCCCCCGTCCCTTGGTTACAGGTGGAATAAATAAAGGTAGACGCGTTAAATGAACTTTCCTCGATGACGCCGTAAGAAACTCCACCAGAGAGACAAGCGCTGTACCAGTCGTCCATAGGACAGAGATCGACGTCGAAGCTGTCATCGCTCATTGCCTGACAGGAACTGCGAGTATCCACGTAGAGTTCGTTGCGATCAAAGGAGGTATCCGTGTCCATGTGCTCAAAACGTTCGATGCAAAAATTTCGGCCATAGGTTGTATCCGCCCCCGTACGCCGTGCCACGGGAACAAACCCTTCTGGGCAGGAGACAGAGGCCAACTTTCCCCAGGAGAGATGAAGGGTGTCCGTAAACCAATCTGATACCGCACCAGAGGAATCCACGGAACGAACCCGGAGCATTACCGTGTCGCCAGGTACCATCCAACGCACCGTATCTCCCGTGTAGATCCCTTCTTCATCCACGGCCATGGAATCCCCAGAAAGAGTCCAGCGAGCATCATCATCCACTGCATTTGTTGTTTTCGAGACGTCATCCGCATCGACAATAGCAGCCCACTCCTCGCCATCCCACATTTGGACCTCATAGGATTCCAGTTGGCGATAACAGGTTTTCTCCACGCAATCCGAGGGGATAAACAGACTATCCGCAGCGAAGTAGATTCCCGAATGCAACTGTAGTGGGTCCACGGCACGCAACCAGTACAGGAATAGACGGTTGGAATCGAGGCGCACGAGACCATCATTAGTATCAGCACGCGTCCAGAAGGCAGGAGGCGCTAATGGGGGAATGGAATCCGTCGTTTCCAGCACTTCGGTTTCCGATTCACTTGTGTTCCCCGCGGAATCGTAGGCAACAATCGTTAGTTCGTAGGCACTTTCCTGCTGCAGTCCAGAAATAGTGAGTACGAAGTCATCCAAGGAATCTCCGCGGAATCCATTGCCATCTATAATAGCGCAATGCAGCTCGGAGTAATCGCTGCTTACGGATACGATCTGCAAGGTCCCTGCCGAATCCCGCCACCTCGAATCCAAAACCAACCGTTCTTGGGCATCAACGCCTCCAAGCGTCAGGGAAAGGCTGACATTACTCATGTCCTGACCGTCGTCCCCCCAGAAATAGATGTTGTAACCCACAATGGGGCCGTCTAGAGAATCGGCGTGATAATAGTCTACCTGGTCAATAGGCCTTGTCCAGGAAATCGCCAGGGAATTGTGGGTTGCGGAATCAGAATACTGTACTCGGGCAGGATCAATATTATCCCCCAGAACCACAAAGGTTCGGACGATACGTCCTAGAATGCCATCGTCGTCGTATTCACCCCATAGGGCGATCTGTACGGAATCCTGCTTGCCCACATACGTTTCCATGTAACTGGTCAGATCAAGCGTATCATAGTAGATGCCATCGCGGTCCACGAAATCAACTTGGATAGAGGAAGAACTGGTTGCACCACTGGGGGGAGTCACGTCGTCTTCGCTGACAACGTTGGTGTCCAACCAGATATGATAACGGACCAAATTCGAGGTTTCCAGGGGCTGCCGCCAGATGAGCAGATAACACTCTCCACTCTCCACCGTGTCGGTGAGGCAAGTCTTTTCAATGACCGCATCCTGAATGCTTCGTTCAAAGGAATATTCATCACCACTACTGTCGGAGGAGCAGGAAAAAAGAAGCGCCGCCATACAAACAGCAACCCAAAGCCAGCCGACTTGCCAACAGGATAAACGCGATGCGATCATGAGGATTCCCAAGATACAAATTTGGCGGTGAACGCTACTCCGCTACAGGGGCTTTGCGTTCTAAAACGACTTGCTCCATGCGAGTTCCCTCGACCTTGAGAACGCGAACCTTGCAGGGGCCCAAATCCACTTCGGCCCCTGGTGCTGGCAGGTAACCTAGGGTGGCATGGACGAGTCCCCCAAGGGTTTCCACATGGGTATCCTCGGGAACCTCTAAATGAAGGTCCAATTCTGATTCTAGGTCCCCGAGACTGACTATAGGGTCCACCAGGAAACGACCATCCTTCAGAGCGATAATGGGTTGAACTTCGTCCTGGTCATCTTCGTCGCGGATATCGCCGACAATTTCTTCAAGGATGTCC
>DATIQS010000329.1:0-9816 GCA_035470605.1 Fibrobacteraceae bacterium | reverse complement strand
CGATCCAAGGCCAAAAGCCAGCGCTCCATCTGCGCGGGTGTTTTGGAGGGCTTGCGCAGATGCAGAAGATCCAGGCCGCGCTGAAACATCGCCTCTAGAAGAATATGCTCATCCGCAAAGTCTTCGGGGCTGGTGATCAGCAGAATGGGGAAGGGGGTTTTCATTTTTTGCGAGATCTCTTTTTGGGACTGGATTTCGCCTGGATATGCCGAAATTCTTTGGCCTTTTCGTGCATGGAGGCGCGCACGTCCTGGGTGATCTTCATGGCGCAGAACTGGGGGCCGCACATGGCGCAGAACTTGGCCAATTTGGCGCCTTCCTTGGGCAGGGTCTCGTCATGGAAGGACATGGCTTTTTCCGGGTCGAGGGCCAGGGCAAACTGGTCGCGCCAACGGAAGTCGAAACGGGCGCGGCTCATGGCATTGTCGCGGTATTGCGCCGCCGGGTGTCCTTTGGCCAAATCCGCGGCATGCGCCGCAACTTTATATGCAACCACGCCTTCGCGCACGTCCTCGCGGTTGGGCAGTCCCAAATGTTCCTTGGGCGTCACATAGCAGAGCATGGAGGTTCCGAACCAGCCGATCATGGCCGCTCCGATGGCCGAAGCCAAGTGGTCGTAGCCTGCGGCGATGTCGGTCACCAGGGGCCCGAGGGTGTAGAAGGGCGCCTCGTGGCAATGGCGCAACTGGCGAGCCATGTTTTCCTGGATGCGTTGCATGGGCACGTGTCCCGGGCCTTCGATCATCACCTGCACGTCGTGCTTCCAGGCGGTCTCGGTGAGCTGGCCCAGCACATCGAGCTCGGCGAATTGGGCCGCGTCGTTGGCGTCGGCGATGCTTCCGGGGCGCAAACCGTCACCCAGGGAGACTCCCACATCGTAGGCGCGCAAAATCTCGCAGATCTCCGCGAAGTGCGTATACAGGAAATTCTCCTCGTGGTGCGCCAGGCACCAGCCCGCCATGATGGAGCCTCCGCGGGACACGATGCCGGTGGTGCGTTCCGCTGTCAGGCGAACATGGGAGAGCAACAGGCCCGCATGGATGGTGAAATAGTCCACGCCTTGTTCCGCCTGCTCGATCAGTGTTTCGCGCATCACCTTCCAGCTAAGCTTTTCTACCTGGCCGTGCACCTTTTCCAGTGCCTGGTAGATCGGCACAGTGCCGACGGGCACAGGGCTGTTGCGTAAGATCCATTCCCGGGTGGCGTGGATGTCTTTTCCCGTGGAAAGATCCATCACCGTGTCCGCGCCCCAGCGGGTGGCCCACACCATCTTTTCCACTTCCTCCTCAATGCCCGAAGACAACGCGGAGTTGCCGATATTGGCGTTGATCTTCACCAGGAAGTTGCGCCCGATGATCATGGGCTCGGTTTCCGGGTGGTTGATGTTGTTGGGGATGATGGCGCGGCCGGCGGCGATTTCCTGGCGTACAAATTCCGCCGTGATGGGGCCCCGGGGCATGCCGCCTCCAAAATCCTCGCCTGGGTGCTGGTTCCATTTCTCCCAGATTTCGCCGATGCGCTGGTTTTCGCGGATGGCGACGTATTCCATTTCCGGGGTGATGATGCCTGCGCGGGCGTAGCCGAGCTGGCTCACCGCCTTTCCGGGTTTGGCCTTACGGGCGCCGTTTCGGGTGCGGACAACGTCTTTACGGGCCTCGATCCAGGGCTGGCGCAACTTGGGCAGGCCTTGGCGCAGGTCGATTTTCACCTCGGGATCGGAGTAGGGACCGCTGGTGTCATACAGGGTGACCACGGAGCCTTCGCCGCAAGGGCCGACGATAGTGGGATCGTCCACCATGACCTCGCGCATGGCCACTTGAATGTCGTGCAGGGCGCCTGGCACATAAATTTTTTTGGAGGAGGGAAAGGGCGTCCGGGTGACTTGATGGCTTTTGGGTGTTTTTGTTTTCATGGGAGACCTGTTGGAGGTTCAGCCGCCCTGGGCAGCCTGGATCAATGTGACGCGCTGTCCTTCCTGTAAGGTGAAATCCGTCCAGCGCGACCGGGGGACCAGCACATCGTCCACGGCGAGGGCAACGCCCCGCGCTTCCAGTGAGAGTTGTTGGAGAAGATCTAGGAGTCTTGCGCCTTCGCGAAGCTCCAGTGGAGAGTCATTACAAATTACGTTCATGCTTTCCCTACGACTTCATGACAAGTGTCAGGTTCGACGGGTTTGTTCTCAGCCACGCCCATGCGGTACGCGGCACCCCGAAGCGATGAGTATAAGTTAGCAATATTTGAGAGATAAAACGAAATTCATCCTAAAGCCCGCAGTTGTATACGAGCATATCTATTTTGCTGATGTCATTCCATCGTCAAAAGAGCCCTACGGAATGCTATGCACAACTCAACGGCGAGCATCGTGTAGCGAAGCGCAAGGCTGAGTGGAAATAGAAAAATTGCAACATGGCCTAGTTTTCGCACCACGTCGTGCAGCATCTGCCACGACGTCTGTACGGCGAAATTCGCGCCGAGAATTTTTGACTCGTTACGGGTTGAGCGTAGAAACGTTATGCAGAGTCCACCACAACGTCTACAGCTTTCCACTTTTATTCCTTGCACCTAACGACCGCAATTGTCCATAAAGAGGATATGGATGTGTGCCAGTAAGAGCGAAAGCCGAACAGGCATATCAGAACGGAGAGCTCATCCAACTGATCGACGGTACCGCGCGGGGTTGTGGGAAAGGGGATGGGTTGACCACCGGAAACTGAAAAGTTAATTTCCTTATAACTCTTTGAATTTCAAAGTCTTATGCCAAACATCACAAAAAAGGACATCGTAGAAGGGATCTCCGTTCGTACGGGGATTACCCAGGTGGACGCCAAGGTGGTGGTGGAGTGCTTTCTGGATTCCATCGCGAAAGCCTTAGTGGAAGGCAACAATATTGAGATTCGCGGTTTTGGCCGCTTTAAGGTCCGTAGTCGCAAGGCTCGTACAGCACGTAATCCGCGTACCGGTGAACCCGTTGACGTGCAGGCGGGTGTCAAACCAGTGTTTGAAGCCTCCAAGGAACTGCGCGTATTTCTCAATGACCGTCTCTCGCCGGATGGTCAGGACCCCGCGCCGGCGGAACAAGGATGACCGCAGAAGCTCCGACCATTCTCAATCGTAAGGCCAACCACCTTTATCACGTCGAGGAGTCTTTTGAACTCGGCGTGATGTTGCACGGCTCTGAGGTGAAGTCCATTCGTGCCGGAAAAATCAGTCTGAACGAAGCCTGGGTTGATTTGTCGGATAAAATGGAGTTGTGGCTTGTGGGGGCCCACATCGACGAATATCGGCAGGCGAGCATATTCAATCATCTCCCAGCGCAACGTCGGAAGCTTTTGGCGCATCAACACGAAATTCTGAAAATGAAAAAAGCCAAGGAACTTAAGGGTTACACCTTGATTCCGCTCAAGTTGTACTTTAAGGGCCGTTTGGTTAAGGTTTCCGTGGGAATTTGTAAGGGTAAAGACGTGCGTGATCGCCGTCAGGATCTGATGAAGCAGGAAAGCCGACGTGAGGTGGAACGCATTGTAAAACGGCAAAGGCAGTGAGAAGCGCAAAGTGCAAAGAGTAAAGTGCAACACAGTGCAAAGTGTAAAGTGGATTCGCCCGTTTTTTCGCTTTGGTTCCGTTCCATTGGCGTTTCTGTTTCTCCTTCTTTTGCCTGTATTGGACCTGGCGAGTCAGGCTTCGGCCAAGGCTCCTCGAATTCCTTTTATGGTCGAGAATTCCGTTACCTGGATCGACATTCCGGCCATGGCTCAAACCCTGGGTTCCCCCATTCATTGGGATCTCGGAACACGTCAGTTGTGTGTCGGTCAGGGGCCTGAAGGAGTTACCTGGACGGAAGGATTAGCCTGGGCGGCGCAAGGTCGGACAGCGATCCCGCTGGAGGGGAGAGCCTTTCTCCACAAGGGTAGTTGGTATGCTCCCTTGGAATCCTCGTTACATCTATTGGGGACTTCATTGGGTTGCGCATTAACATGGGACAAAGAACACCACACCGTAACCCGACAAGAGCAGCGTGACATTGTGGCGTTCCAGATGCAGACTCTGGACAATGGGGATATGGCGGAGATTCGTTTTTCACACAAAGTGGACTATGAAACTTTTTATCATCCACCCCATTATTTGTTGCGTTTGAAGGGTGTCCAAGGCGATTCTTCGTTGCTTCACCTTTCGCGACCTACGTCACTGGTGAAAAAAATTATTCCGATTCAGGAAAAGGAAGTCTATCAGGTGACCTTCCAGGTGTCCCCGAAAATGGAAGGAGCCGAAGTGGTGGAACGTGATTCGGGGAGGACCTTACAAGTTTTGTTCCGAAAAACGGCTTCTGTGAGAAATGATTCTGAATTTTCTTCTATTCCTACAGATTTGAGCACACAGAAGAAAATTCGGACCATTATTATAGATCCTGGGCACGGAGGGAAGGACCCCGGCGCGATTGGAGCAAAAGCACAAGAGAAAGATATTGCATTAGCCGTTGGACTCAAACTGCGTGACAAATTGCGCAAGGCTGGTTTTATTGTCCGTATGACGCGGGATGACGATACCTTTGTGGAATTGCGTGATCGCCCAGCCATGGCTTCCAAATGGGAGGGAGACCTTTTTCTTTCTTTGCATTGTAATGCCGTAGAAGGGAAAAAACGTCGCCGGAAAACTGAAGGTTTCAAAGTCTATATCCTGCGAGAAGCAGAATCCGAGGAGGATAAAGCCATCGCACGGCGTGAGAACCAAGCCGCAGAGCTTTCGGCTCAGAAAAGTAAGGACGAGATTAGTCCAGTTGAATGGATTTTGCTGGAGAATCAACTTAATCAGTACACCAAAAAGAGCGAACGTCTTGCTGAACTCATCATCGACTCCTATGAAGGTGGGCAAATTCGTAAACTCGGGTCTGGGGCTGGTCAAGCTGGGTTTATGGTGCTCGTTGGGGCGTTTATGCCAGCCGCTTTGGTGGAGTTAGGCTTCATTACGCATCCTGACGATGAAGCTATTCTTTCTTCACGTAAAGGACAGGACAAGCTGGCGAGTCGTTTGGCGCAAGCCATCATCCGGTATAGAGACACGGAATAATGAAGGCTTGAACATCATGCTGGGCGGGCACGGAATGGGCGAGTAGGCTGTTTTTAACCTAGACCCCGCAGTGACCAAGTCGCTAACGCGACCAAGGCCGGATTCGGATATCTGCCAGGAATCAAGCAAGCCCGAACGGACAGATCAAGTGAGGCCGTTAGGTTTAAAGACTCCCATTCCTTCCCAATAATTCAGAGAAAGCATCGCCGCATAAAGACCTTCAGGAATTTCCAAATTCGCCCAAAATTCGCCAATTTCAGCAATATCCTCCTCGATTACATCTGGCAAGCAGAGATGAAAGCTTCGGTTGGACGGTGTGAGCAGGTGTTCTGGAGTGCAGAACTCTCCCGGAGTCAGGCTGAAGTACATACGACAGGTCACAGGGCGCCACTGGTGCACGGAACAACCATTATGCTTATCCAGAAAAGGGCATCGCAGCCCCTGCACGAAATAGCTTTGCAATGCCGCATCTGCTTGGTCCTCGTTTTCCAAAGTCAGTTCCCCGTTTTCCTGAATGTTTTGAAACGCACGGACCCGCCGAAAACATTCCTCCAAAATGCAAGCGAAGTCGTCCCGTTGCCGCAATTGGTAATACAGGGCGAGCGACTCAAAGGGCTCCACAGAGACAGGATAATGCTGGCAGCAATTGCCACATCCCTTGGCGCAGCATATGGGCTCCATCTGCCGCAGAGCTTCCCTCTGCCAAGATTCGTAAATCCCCTGAAAATCTTCAAAAAATTGTAAGAAACGTCCCAAATCCTGGGAAAAATCCATGGGATCCGCATAAACGCCCCGTTGCCGCAAGTGCTGAAGCTCAATCCCTATACGGTATCGTAGACGGAGTTCGGCTTTGTGTAGGGCCGGTGTTGGGAAATGTATCTGAAAGAAATCCATTGGTTGCAAAATACAACAATGCTATAATGGGTGAAAAATCCAAAATCGGGAAGAATGATGAATTTTTTCTTTCGCCTCTCCTGGTCGGTGCCCCTTTGTAGCCTCGCGCTGATTGCCGGTTGTAACCTTTTTAATCCCACCGGAACCTATAATGTGGATGAATCCGATGCGGATGCATTGATTTCTTACGCCCAAAAGCTCTATCGTTCCTCGGCCTATGCGGATGCTGCGGATTATTATGCCAAGGCCATTGCGGTAGACAGCACCAAGTCCGAAGCCTATTTTGGCTTAGCGAAGGCGGGGATGCGCAACGCTGGCGCCAACCCCATGGAAATTCTTCAATATGTGGGCGCAACGGACGACAATACGCTCCCGTTTATGAATGAAAGCGCCACAATTCAAAACACGTATTACCGATCCATGATCGCTGTAGATACCGCACTAGAGCCTCTCATTAACCGTGACACACTCACCGAACTGTGGGAGTATGCCATTCAAATCGACTCGCTTTCTTCCACCGCAGACACCATGAGCGATTCCCTGCTCCAAAGCATCGCCAATTTCCGCACCCAATACCAAAGCGGAGCCTCCTACGTTTACACGGCAACTGGCGAATCCTTCCCCGTTTCCGACCGCAAATACAAATACGACCGATTTCGTGTTGATTACGCATTGGCCTCTTTCATCGTTACCCTGATGTCCTTTTTAGACTTCAATGGCGACGGATACATCACCTCTGATGACATTCCTATCACCATTTCGGTGGATTCAAACGGCAATGTCTCGGTCGATGTGAGTGCGGTGATTGACGCTGCATTGACGGATACGGCCATCACCCAGACGCTAAACGATAATATTGAGAAATTGGCGGATGGAAGTGAGGACATCAGCGCATTGGTCACCTCTCTAGCGGGCACTCTTGGGCTATCCGACTCAGCAACAAGCAGCGTTCTCGGTGAGGAAACCCAAGCGACCCTGGACTCGCAAATTACCGCCCTTGGGGATGCCGCCCGCTTTTATAAGCTTGGAGATCACATTGATAATGATGGTGACGGCTGTGCGGATGAGGAAATTTTTGATTCCCTCGACAACGACTATGATGGCTTGGTGGATGAGGACCTACGGCTCGCCAGTACTGATGGGACGGATAATGATGCTGACGGTTCCATCGATGAGGTGGACGAATACTGGACCTCTCTTCCCAGTGTCGATGGAAATGGAGTTTTGGCGATGCCATTCACGGTGGATTTTGTCACCAATTCCTCCGGTGAGCTCAATAGTTCCGACCTAAATCTGAAGCTCGCCATTACCCAGGACACCCTGGGAACCGAATATCCATTAGCGAGTCGCAAGACGCTGATCGGTGGTTGTTGGGGTAATTACAGCGAAACTCAATTCCAATCCTATCTTACGGCCCACCAATGAGATCGCCCATGAAACGAGCCTTTCCCTCTCTACTTTTTTCCTTCCTGTTTGTCCTTGTCCCTCTTAGCGAGGCTGGGAAAGGCCCAACACACAAGTCGTTGCGGGCTTACGCGATGGGCAACGCCTTTGTTGCTGTTGCTGAAGACAAGGAGGCCGTTTATTACAATCCTGCGGGATTAAATCTGATCAATCGGCTTGGGAATTACGAGGATCATCCAGAACTTGGATATTATCCGAGCAATTTTATTGACATGCGTGTCAATATAGGGCTGCGTGCCCCTTACACCGAAGCCTCTCAGGCTTATGAACTGGGGAAAAAAATCCAGGCCCTTTATAATGGAGCGCAGGACGATGCCGATTTGGCTGGCACGTCTGCACAAGACGCTTTGATTGACAGCCTGGGAGCCCATCCAGAGCTTTCCGATGATCTAAACAAATTCGACAAGTTGCCAATCAATTTTTCCGCAAAGTTCGATATGGAAATGGCTGTCCCTCACTGGGGAGGAGCGATCTGGGTCGATGCGGGGATGGCTCCCTATATCGAAAGTGGCATCATCACCCCTTCCGCAGGGATGGACACGTTCTACATCGATGCGGTGGCGCAGACTGCCGTTGGCTTTAGCCTCACGGATCGCTGGTCTGCTGGCATTGGTTACAAGATGGCCAAACGTGAATACCTGAACGACTTCACCGTGTCCCTCCTGGACTGGGAAGACGCCCTAGACACGCTAGATTCCGAATTTGACGCCATCAGGGATGACGCCTCCGAGATTAAAACCATTGGCCACGCGTTGGAATTTGGCACCCTATACCAATGGAAGCGCGACGTACGCTTCGGAGCATCCTTACGCAATTGGTTCATCAAGCCTCTTGGAGACGAAAAGATTACCCCGAACCTGACAGCGGGAGTTGCCTTCTCGCCACGTAAGCTTCAACGCAATACCGGATTTGCTCGCAAAGTAAACCTCGCCATTGATTATGAGGACATGCTCAACAACGACAGGAATTACAAACCACTCAGTCATTTGGATCTAGGCATGGAACTGGAACAAACGTTGATCGCCGTTCCCGACTGGCCCTCTCTGCGGCTCCTGAAAGTTCGAGCAGGCATCGGTTTAAAAGGCGGCTATCCAACCGCTGGGCTTGCCGTGGAAGCGCTCCGCTTCGTTGAACTCGAAGTTTGTACCTGGGCCGAAGAGGCTGGTTACTTCACCGGAGAAGACGAAAACCGTTTTTGGGTGTTACAGCTAAGCCTGGGAATATGAGTTGCCTATTTTGTCTCCTGCTGGCGCTGGCTTTTAGCTACTCGTTTGCGGCAGATGACAACGATCTGCCCCCAACAACCGATACCATACGCGTCGTTTCTCAAGGGCGTACTCTTGAACTGTATACAACCTACTGGGATTCCACTCGACAAATTCACCTTCGGCATGGTACCTACCGGAAATGGGATGAACAGGGTCACCTCTGGACGGAAGAAGAGTGGCGCCGTGGAGTGCGCCAGGGGGCTTCCCGCTATTATTTTGAGAATGGAATTCTAGCAGAGGAAATCCAATATCAAAAAGGGAAACCCGAGGGTTGGCATCGCTGGTGGGATCGACAAGGTCATCTGGTTCGCGAGTCGGAATACCACAATGGAGAAGCCCAGGGGCTTTATCGCGAATGGTATCCCAATGGGACAAAAGCATTGGAGACTTCATTGAACAACGCCACTTACAATGGCATTGTTCAAACCTGGCATAGCAATGGGAAACGAGCGTCCTTTGGCAAATTCAAGGCCGGTAAACGCAATGGTTTGCATCAGCAGTGGGGCGATTCTGGGGTGCAGACCGATGAGATCAACTGGAAAGAGGGACTTCAAGATAATGTTTCTCGCCATTACAGTCCAGATGGGAAGCTCCGCATGGAATCTTGGTGGTCCGCAGGCCAACGACAAGGTCCCACCCGTACATGGTACGATAATGGACAAATACAGTCAGAAAGCTGGTGGGATCACGGGAAGCAACAACGGATGCGAATTTGGGATCACAACGGTATTTTACTGCAATCCACCTAAGAGCGCCTCTAAAATTAAGGCGCTTCCGAATCGTGTGGGTAAATTTGGTACCCCGTGCGGAATTTGGTGAACTTCTTCTCTCCCCCATCCTGGGGCTTCAAGTCGGTTTTTATCCAGCGCATAGAACGACGGGCCAATCGCGGGAGCCGAGCGGAGCAGGCCGTCAGGCCTGAGAATTGGGCTTTGGCACGGCCGCCGCAGGCGAGTCGGCGCATCTCCGCACAAGGCCCCTGACTGGCAGTCAGGAGGAAATTACCATTTCAAAAAGCCTTGTGTGGAGTCAAGCCAACCCCGTGCCAAGGACCGATTCACGAGGCGGAGCGTCTTGGACCGGCGGGCCTATGCGCTGGACTTTACCAACACATTATCCCGAAGCC
>DATIQS010000328.1:0-4160 GCA_035470605.1 Fibrobacteraceae bacterium | reverse complement strand
TCCCTTCATCGGGCTGAATCCGGAGAACAAGCTGATTCTGGGCAGCAACCGAGCCCCCATGGATCCCAAATGCCGGATGCGGCGTTTTTTTAAAATGCAAAACGACTTCGGTCACTCGAGTCGGCATCCGTTTGCCAGTACGCAAATAAAATGGAACATTAAACCAGCGGGGATGATCCACAAAAATTTTAAGCGCCGCAAATGTTTCTGTACGTGAAATATGGGCAATCCCAGGCTCTTGAAGATAACCTGGTAGGATTCCTTCTTTCACATGGGCAGCCTCATATTGACCAAATACGACCTGCTGCTCGAAGTCCGCTTCCTGCAAGGGCCGCAGACTTTTAAAAACCTTCATGGTCTCATGGCGTACACAGTCGGCATCGAAATTCAATGGCGGATCCATGGCCACCATGGCAAGAACCTGTAGCAGGTGATTCTGCACCATATCGCGCACAATTCCCGTATGATCGAAATACCCCGCCCGCGTGCCCACCCCCAAATTCTCTGCCGCTGTAATCTCCACATAGTCCACATAGCGATGATTCCACAGCGAGTCGAAAATTTCGTTGGCGAAACGGAAAACCAAAAGGTTTTGTACGGTCTCCTTCCCCAGGAAATGGTCAATACGGTATACCTGGTGCTCCGTCCAGTGGGATAACAGACTCCGATTAAGGGCTTGAGCACTTTGAAGGTCATGGCCAAAAGGCTTTTCCATCACAATGCGTTTATGCCCGTCGCTTTCATCCTGCATCTTTAATGCCGCGAGCCACTGGGGAATCCGTTCTGACAAGCCAGGAGGAACGGCGAGATAATAAACGATGTTATGTGGAATTTTTAATGCCGAGCAAAGGTCGTCCAAACGGGACCGCAACTGACTGTATACGTCAAAATTTTCCGTATCCAGGGAGGTGAAATAAAGATTCGTCAGGAAATCAGGATCCACAGGGGCAGGCAGGACTTTGCGCATTTCTTCACGAAACGAATCATCTTGTAATGGAGTTCTGCCGATACCCAAAATGGCAAAGGGAACAGGAAGGCGCTTTTGGATATGCAGGGAATGAAGGGCTGGAATCAGCTTACGGCGCGCCAAATCTCCCGATGCACCGAAAATAACCAGAACCTGTGGATCCATCGATCTACCTCATCGCGCAGCGCCCTCGTAACCGAGATGCGGCCCTAACCAACGCTCTAACGCCTCCAAAGGCATTCCTTTGCGGATGGCGTAATCCTGAATTTGGTCTCGGGCGACTTTACCGATCCCAAAATAGCGGCTCTCTGGATGGGCGAAGTAATAACCGCATACGGAAGCAACCGGGTCCATAGTAGCACTTTCTGTCAAGACTATTCCACAATTTTCTACAGGATCTAAAATTTCCCAGATGATCTGCTTTTCTGAATGGTCAGGACAAGCGGGGTAACCTGGTGCCGGACGGATTCCCTGATATTTTCCTTGCAAAAGGACAGAAAGATCCAGATTTTCGGATGTCGCATATCCCCAATGCGTTTTTCGCACATCCTGATGGATTTTTTCAGCCAACGCCTCAGCGAGACGATCTGCAACCGACTGGATCAAAATGGAACGGTAGGAATCCCCTTGTTCTTTGAAATGCCGAGTAAGCGCCTCAAGCCCATCGCCAGCGGTACAAGCAAATAGTCCCACCCAATCTTCGGATTCCGCCACAAAATCCGAGAGGCAACGACAGCTCTGCGATTCTCCGTCCCCAGAAGCAACCTCCTGTTGGCGAAGGAAATGCAAGGTGGCAAGAGGTTTGGGTTTCCCATGCGGGATATGGCAGTCTGTACAAGCCGGTGTCGCCGAGGAAAGGTCGACATCGTCGCCACGACGTACGGCGCGGAAAAAACCCACTACCGCATGGGCCTTGAGCGACTGATTGCGCCCAAGTTCAGCGATGAGCGCGAGGGCGTCATGATACAACTTGGTGGCTTCCGACCCTTTGGTTGGGTCTTGTAGAATATCTGGATACTTCCCTGACATCTCCCAGGCGCGGAAAAACATATTCCAATCGATGAACGGAATGAGGTCTGTCAAAGCGATGTTTCGGAAGGTTCGCACGCCCTCCCAAGTGGGTTGAGGAGCCTTCCATGATTTCAGATGAGGAGCCTTGGATCGAGCCTCCGCGAGGCTAAGTTTAGGGGTCGCCAAAGTACGCTGATGTGCGGCGCGGAGCTTATCCTGCTGGGTGCGCAGAGATTCCCAAGTCACAGGAAGTTTATCTGGATTCAAAAGAGACTCCAGAGCCCCGACACTACGCGAGGCATCCGGCACATGCATCACAGGTCCCAAAGAACGCTTGGGGGCAATGCGGACCGCCGTGTGAATGGAGCTGGTGGTTGCACCACCGATCAGCAAGGGAATTCTCATCCCGGCAGTTTCCATCGCCTCCGCGACGTGCACCATCTCATCCAGCGAAGGAGTAATCAGACCGCTCAGGCCAATAGCATCCACCTGATTTTTCTGCGCTTCAGAAATAATTTGCTCGCAAGGGACCATCACACCAATATCGATCACCTCGTAGTTGTTACAGCCAAGAACCACACCGACGATATTTTTGCCGATGTCATGCACATCGCCCTTGACCGTGGCCATCAAGACCCTACCGGCCCGACTTGCGCCACTGGATTGCTGCTCCTCCAGCTCTGGAAGCAGAACCCCCACCGCCTTTTTCATCACGCGAGCGCTCTTCACCACCTGGGGTAAAAACATCTTGCCCGCCCCAAAGAGGTCACCCACAGTGTTCATGCCATCCATCAGCGGACCTTCGATCACTTGAACAGCTCCAGGAAGCTCTGCGCGACAGGCGCGAACGTCTTCTTCCACAAATTGATCCATCCCTTTCACCAAGGCCTGACGCAAACGATCCGCCACTGGGGCCTTGCGCCATTCTGGGTCTGCACTTTCCGCGGAGCCCCATTTGCGGTCCTTCATCTGTGCCGCGAAGGACACTAGGCGCTCTGTAGCATCGGGGCGGCGATTCAGCAGCACATCCTCGATGAGGTCGCGCTCTTCTTGTGAAATGTTTTCGTACACCGGCAGGACACCCGCGTTGACGATGCCTAGATCCATCCCGGCCTTGCCCGCATGATAGAGAAAACAGGCATGCATGGCTTCGCGTAAGGCGTTGTTCCCCTTAAAGGCGAAACTCAGGTTGGATACGCCACCCAGCACGTGTGCCCCCGGCAGATTCTTGCGGATCCAGGACGCGGCTTCGATGTAATCCAACGCATAGCGGTTGTGCGTTTCAATCCCAGTGCCCACCGTGAGAATGTTCGGATCAAAGAAGATATCCTGGGCGGGAAAACCCACACGATCTACCAGCAGGCGATACATGCGCTCGCACACGTGAACACGGCGTTCATAAGAATCGGCCTGTCCGTTCTCATCAAAGGCCATGGCAACCAAAGCAAAACCGTGCCGCCGAATGGATTCTGCTTTCCGCAGAAACACCTCTTCACCTTCCTTGAGGGAAACCGAATTGACGATGCCCTTCCCATGCACACATTCCATACCCGCTTCCAGGACTTCCCAACGCGAGGAATCCACCATAATGGGACACTTCGCAGCGTTGGGCTCGGACATCAGCAGGTTCAAAAATTTCACCATAGCTGCACGGGAATCAATCATCCCATCATCTAGGTTCACGTCGATAATCTGCGCGCCGCTCTCTGCCTGCTGTACTGCGATACTTACTGCGGAGTCAAACTCCCCAGCACGAATCAACTTCGCGAACTTAGCAGAACCAGCAATATTCGTGCGCTCCCCGATGTTGATGAAATTGCTTTCTGGAACGACATACAAAGGATCCAACCCCGCTAAACAAGTGACGAGTTTTTTCGTTGGAGCCACGCGTGTACGGCGTTGCCCAACGACCTCAACCATAGCGCAAATATGATCGGGAGAGGTGCCACAGCAGCCCCCCACGATGTCCAGTAGGCCCTCATCCACAAAACGTTTGATCCAGGGTGCCATATCCGCCGGCCCTTGGTCATACTGGCCAAACTGATTGGGGAGCCCAGCATTGGGATGGGCGCTCACCCGGCAATGCGCCAAATGCGACAAATCACGGATAATCGGATACATCTCCTCCGCACCTAAGGCACAGTTGAAGCCGATGGAAAAAATCGGATAGGAACTCAGGGAG